>DYCJ01000022.1:4703-10978 GCA_019418195.1 Clostridiales bacterium
TCCTTGATAAAAACAGAGATCTCATCATCGTGTGTGATGAGATCGGGTGCGGGCTTGTGCCGACAGACGCATTTGAGAGAGAATACAGAGAATCCGTCGGCCGTATCTGTACGCAACTTGTAGAATATGCTGATGAAGTGTACCGTGTGACGTGCGGTACCGGCGGGCGGATCAGATAGTACAGCTCCGGCAGCGGGGCTCATATAGTGTGGAGAAGGCCACGCATTCCAGAGCGCATGGTAAGAGAAAGGAGACCGGATATGTTGAACAATCTGGAGCAGGTACGTCCTGCTGATATTGAGAAGAGAAGTTTTGAGATTATTACGGAAGAACTGGGAGACAAAGAGCTGATCCCGGGTACAGAACCTATTGTAAAGCGCTGCATCCATACGAGCGCGGATTTTGACTATGCAGACAATCTTGTATTTTCCGATAATGTGGTGGAGCGGGCGCTAAGGTCGATCCAAAATGGAGCATCTATTGTGACGGACACCCAGATGGCGAAAGCAGGGATCAACAAGAAGCGGCTGGCGCAGTATGGAGGAGAGGTTTACTGTTTTATGTCTGATGAAGACGTTGCACGGATGGCAAAAGAGAACGGCACGACCAGGGCGTCAGCATGTATGGATAAAGCAGCAGCTCTGTACCGGGACGGGAGAAACGGCAGAATGCAGAACGGGGAACAGGAAAGGGGCCTGATCTTCGCTATAGGAAATGCACCTACCGCACTCGTGCGCCTCTATGAACTGATCAATGAAGGGAAACTCACACCCGAGCTGATCATCGCGGCCCCGGTAGGATTCGTCAACGTAGTACAGTCGAAAGAATTGATCCTGACGTTGAAAGATATTCCGTATATCGTGGCGAGAGGAAGAAAAGGCGGAAGCAATATCGCGGCGTGCATCTGCAATTCGCTGTTGTATATGCTCTGAACTTATATGGAGATTTGAAGATGGACAGACCTTATTTTCCAATGTTTATTGACCTGACTGGTAAGAATATAATGGTGGCCGGCGGCGGAACGATCGCTCTGCGGCGTGTCAGGACGCTGCTTAAGTTCGGAGCGGATATTCATGTAGTCGCACCGGAACTCTGTGAAGAACTGTCACAGATGGAAAAAGAAGGAAAGATAACGGCAGAGTACAGAGAATACCGCACCGGGGATATCGACGGTGCCCGGATTGTCCTGGCGGCTACGGATGACCATGAGGTAAACCGAAGAATATGGGAAGAGTGCCAGGCCTCCGGGATCATAGTAAATGTGGCGGATGATAAAAAACTTTGCGATTTCTATTTTCCGTCGGTGGTGATGACGGATGACACCGTGATCGGGATCAACTGCGGGGGGATGGATCACGCAAAAGTGAAAGAGACCCGGATAAGAATAGAGAAAGCGCTCAGATAGACGGCAGCAGTTCAGCCCGCGCTATTCGCAAAGATGCACTGACGTGCTTACCGCGGCTATGCCGCTTCTTTGCTCATATACTGGCTGAACTGGTGCATAAATATAAATAAATGATTGCCAAAACTTTATATTTTGTTTATAATTAGTCCCATATTGTGTCTTGGGATACTTCTGACTCCGCTATGACAATACTATTTAAGAGGCACAGAGAAAAAGATGCCGGTCTTCCGGTATCGTATACAGAAAGGACAATATGGAATGGGAGATACTTTACAGATCCTGACTGCCATGATCATCTATATGGCAGCAGTCATTATTATAGGTGTTACATTTGCAAGAAAAGCAAATGCAAGCTCAGACGCATATTTCCTCGGCGGGAGAAGTCTCGGACCGTGGGTGACGGCTATGAGTGCGGAGGCGTCCGACATGTCGGGATGGCTTCTCATGGGCCTGCCGGGTGTGGCGTACTGGTGCGGTATTGCAGATGCGGCGTGGACGGCCATCGGACTGGCGGCAGGTACATACATCAACTGGCTGATCGTATCCAAGCGCCTGCGCCGTTACAGTGAGAAAGCAGGGAATGCGATCACGCTGCCGGAATATTTTTCCAATCGTTTCCATGAGAAGAAAAAAGTTATTATGACGATCGCGGCAGTGTTTATCCTGATCTTCTTCACGGTTTATGCGGCAAGCTGTCTTGTGACCTGTGGCAAGCTATTCTCTACATTGTTTGGTCTGCCATATATTCCGATGATGATCGTGGGGGCGGTGTTCGTACTGATCTATACGATCATCGGTGGTTTTCTCGCGGAGAGCGCTTCGGACTTTATGCAGGCCATTGTAATGATCGTTGCACTGGGAGTGATCGTGTTTGTAGGAACATATGCGGCAGGCGGTCTTGGAGCAGTGATCGACAATGTGAAAGATATACCGGGATTCCTTGAATTTTTCGGTATGGCTACGCCTCAGACTGTAGACGGCGTGCAGCAGACGGCAAACGGAGTGCCGCTGTTCGGGGAGGCAGCTCCCTACGGAATTATTTCTGTCGTATCCATGCTCGCATGGGGGCTGGGATACTTTGGTGTACCGCAGGTACTTTTGAGATTCATGGCGATCCGCCACGAAGACGAGCTTACCCGTTCCCGCCGTATTGCTACAGTGTGGGTGCTGATTTCGCTTACCATTGCTGTATTTATCGGTGTAATGGGACGAGCCCTCTATCCGACGGTCCTGACGACTTCGGCAGACACGGAGAATGTATTTATCCTTCTGTCTACAAATCTGCTTCCTCCGCTGATCGCAGGGTTTGTGATGGCCGGAATTCTTGCGGCGACGATCAGTTCTTCTGATTCGTACCTGCTCATTGCAGCGTCCGCGTTTGCAAAGAATATTTATCAGGGCCTGTTCCGCAAGAAAGCTTCCGACCGCGAGGTGCTCAATATCTCAAGACTGACACTGCTCCTTATTGCGATCGTAGCTATCATTATTGCACTGGATGAGAACAGCGTTATCTTTACAATTGTGAGTTTTGCATGGGCCGGATTCGGCGCTACGTTTGGTCCGCTGATGCTCTTCAGTCTGTTCTGGAAGAGAACGACAAGAGCCGGCGCGATCGCCGGAATGCTCGGCGGCGCGGGAATGGTATTTGTCTGGAATCTGCTTGTACGTCCTCTTGGCGGCATCTGGGATATTTACGAACTCCTTCCGGCATTTATCTTTTCGAGCATCTGTATCGTAGTGGTATCTCTGTTATCACCGAAGCCGTCAGAGGAGATTGAGAAAGAATTCGAAGAAGTAAAAGCCATGGGGAGAAAAATCTAAACAAAATCTAAACGGCTGCCCCGTGAATATTATCACTCTCTTAATAGAAGAAAGTCTATGATAAAGATAAGAAAAGAGGGTGATCGATATGTTGAAAGACTTGTTATTATTCCTGACCATAATTGCAGGCGGAATGTATGGCTTACGGGTAATGCAAGGGCTGGACAGATTTATGAAGCACAGCCGGGAATAACAGAAAATGAAATTCAGGCACTGCAGGAAGAGGTATATTCCCTGCGGTGCCTGTTATTGTCTCCGGGGATTATGCCCTGCTTTTACGATCTGGATCATCTTGGCAAATCTGTGGCAAAGTGATAATATCAGATGGAGAAACGGTTTCAAACAGGAGAATAGAAAATGGAAAAGATAAGAGGATGGATAAAGAAAGTCATACACAAAGAACGGTTTATCTATCTGGGCCGGACAGCGGCGATCGTACTGGCGGCAAGCCTGGTCAGTTTTTACCTGAACCGCTCCGGCGTTATGAAAGAAAACATCCTTATGGTCCTGCTGATCGGTGTTCTGCTGACCGGTGCCTTCACAGCCGGATACGAGTACGGTGTGATCGGGGCTGTAGCGAGCGTACTGATCTTTAACTTTTTTTTTACTGTACCGGTCCATACGTTTGCTATCATGAATCCGAACGATGTAGCGCTGATGATATTCTTTCTGATCGTATCGTTCATTTCATCAGGAATGACAGCGCGTTTCCGCAGGCAGGTAGCGATCGCGGAAGAGAATGAAAGGACAGCACGGAGGATGTCGGAGCTGTCGGAGCGCTTTATCAATGTCACCGGAACCGGACAGATCATCAGGCTGGGGGTGTCATATATAAAAGAAAGTACAGGCTATGAGGCTGCCGTCAGCCTGGACGAGCGGAGTACAGAAGTGCAGCCTGACACAGCTGGAGCAGTCCTTTTTCCGATCGGAGGTATTACGTGTAAGACGGGGGAGATCATCGTTTTTACAAAAGACCGGGGCATCAGCGCTGAACAGGAAATCTTTATACGGGCTGTGGCGGGACAGATGGGGATTGCCCTTGACCGGGAGCGTATCTATGCAAAGCAGGAGAAGACAAAGCTTGAGGTGGAGCAGGAGCACCTGAAGAGCAGCATGCTGCGCAGTATATCCCATGACTTCCGGACGCCGCTGACAGGGATTATCGGGGATTGTGACCTGATCCTGCAGCGCCATGTGACAGAGACGGGGGAGCAGGATGAACTTGTCAGGGATATACGTGAACAGAGTATGTGGCTGACACGCACCATGGAAAATATATTGAGTATGACAAAGATCGAGAGCGGGATTGATTTCATCAACAGAAGAGAAGAAGTGCTGGAGGATCTGGTCTACGAAGCGGAACATCATGTGAGCGGTCTCAGGGAACACAGGAAATTTCAGGATTCTGTGCCCGAAGAGGTGCTGATCGCCGATGTGGACGCGAGACTGATCGTACAGGTGCTGGTGAACCTTCTGGACAATGCTGTGAAGAATACAAAGGAAAATGGATCGATCCGTCTGAACGTGTCATATCAGAATGGAAGGGCATACTTCGTTGTTGAAGATAACGGCCAGGGTATCGCGCCGGGACAGGAAGAAGCCATCTTCGGAGAGTTTGTCGCTCTCTCGGGTAAGGGACCTGACCAGAAACACGGGATGGGACTGGGGCTTGCCATATGCAGGGAGGTTGTGAAAGCCCACGGTGGGGAAATCCGGGCAGAGAACCGGCCGGAGGGCGGGGCCAGATTTGTTTTCTGGCTGAATGCCCGCCCGGCAGTACAGACTGACGAGACAGAAGAATACGGGGGAGCAGACAGGGATGGAAGACAGACATACGATCCTGATTGTCGAGGATGACAAATATATTATTCATTTTATTTCAATGAGTCTGAAAGAGGAGAACTATACTTTCTGGACTGCAAAAACAGTGAAAGAGGCCATAAGCCTGTTCTATGCGAACCGGCCTGACCTGGTGATCCTTGATCTGGGTCTTCCGGACGGAGACGGGCTGGAAGTAGTCAGAAGTATCCGGGAGATTGCATCTACTCCGATCATCGTGGTATCGGCAAGACAGGAGGAAACGGAGAAGATACGCCTGCTGGATGAGGGGGCGGACGACTATGTGACAAAACCATTCTATATGGGAGAACTGCTGGCAAGGATACGCGCGGCTCTGAGGAAGAAAGAAAACCGTGCGGCAGATCAGGAAACGCGCTTTACAGACGGTGATCTTGTTGTGGACTTTGAGAAGCGGCGTGTGGAGGTGGAGGGAAAAGAAGTCCACCTTACGCCCATTGAGTATAAGATCCTGCTGCTTCTTATCGCCAATCGCGGAAAAGTACTGACCCACCACTATATCTTAAAAGAGGTATGGGGGTACGCAGCAGGAGTCGAGGCAGGAACACTGAGGGTGTTTATGGCTACGCTTCGCAGGAAAATAGAAAAAGAACCATCCCAGCCCCAGCATATAATTACGGAAGTCGGTGTGGGTTATCGGTTCAAATAATGATCATGGAAGAGGCGGCTGTACAAAAGATCAGTGCAGCTGCCTCTTCTGTAGTGTTTTCAATATATCCGGTATAGAGCCTGACTCTGCATAAAGCTGATGCTCCGGTTCGTGGATGTCCTCAAGGTAATGTGCGTCAGAGCAGCAGATCACATTACATTTCTCAAAATACGGATGTTCCCGGCGGATCTGGTGAAGATGGCTGAAATCGTGGAATTCCGCGCAGGAAAATGTGCTTCCGGGAGGAACAAATCCGAGATTGGAGAGCAGGCTTGTAGAAGTCTTATCTACATGCGCCGGGTAAGCGGTGCCGCGGAATGCGCTTACCAGCGAAAATACGTCATCAAAGGAAACAGATGCTGCACTGATGAGCAGGTTGTCTACGGTATCGACTATTTCATCTTTTTCGTTCATGATCTGCTGTTTCCCGAAGATATCCTCGCGGTTTGGAACAGGCAGCAGCTTTTTGTATATAAAGGCATCAAACGAGAGGGCGTCCTCAAGTGTCGGAAACAGACAGATCACATGGACCTCTTCCTGTGT
>DYCJ01000022.1:10988-19070 GCA_019418195.1 Clostridiales bacterium
GTACATGGCGGCGGGGCAGTTCCTGCATGAATTGTGATCCGTGAGGGCGATCACGTCCAGCCCTTTGACTGCGGCCATCCCGACGATATTGGCAGGAGTCATATCGTCATCCCCGCAGGGAGAGAGACAGGAGTGGATATGCAGGTCATAGCAGAGCGGGATCATAATGCACCTGCCTCGTAGATTTCGAGGCCGATATCAAATACAGGGAGTTCAGTTGAGAGTATGGCGATCCCTTCTTCCTCTGCTTTCGCCAGAGTACCCTCATCCATCCCGATACCCTCTGCCAGTACGATACACGCCACGTCTGCAAGAGTGGCTACGGCGAGAGTATTTTTATTTCCCATAACCGTTACCCAGACACTGCCGGCAGGCGCCTTTCCCATGGCGATGCTCAGGAGATCGCAGCAGAATACTTTTGATATTTCCCGTTCAGGATTGCCTTTTACAAGAACTTCGTATTCCGGAAGTTCCAGTATAGTCTGTAATTTCATCTCTTTTTCAGATTCTCCTTTCTTACCGCGGCTGCCGCAGATTACCGGGTACGCCGAAAGAGGCAAGCTCTGTTGTCAATTCCTTAATATATCTGTGGAGCATTTCGTCTTCTTCTTCGGTCAATGACTTCCCTGCTTTCTCTCCCTGTGTCAGTGATTCGATCTTCTGTGAGAGATCGGCGATGTTTGAGCGCAGGACATAGATACAGTCGTTGGGCGCTGCTTCCCCGCGGACAATGTCCTCTGCAAGTGTCTGACAGGTAGGAGCGCCGCAGGAACCGCAGTCAAGCCCGGGAAACCTGGAGGTCAGCTTCTCTACATCGCCCATCATTTTCAGGCTCTCTTTAAAGGTATTGCCAAGGCGGAAGACCGGTTCATATTCGATATCGTCCGCCCAGTATATATTCCGGATCTCAGGAGTGTCATCCAGATGGCTTTTTGAGACCGGCTGATATTTTGTCAGACGCTTTGTCTTCGTCATGGCGATATAGGCGTTCTCAACGGTGAGCGTACCGCCCACACATCCTCCGCTGCACGCGTTCAGTTCCACGAAAGTGAGTCCGTGAAGTTTTTCGTCCTCCAGTTCTTCCAGCACTCTCAGGATATTTACGATGCCGTCCGCCGCAAGATAACTGTCTGCGAGGAGTCCTCCGGCCTCGCCTCCCGCATTGCTCCAGCCGATGCCGATACGTCCGGAACGGGACAGAGGCTTTAACTGACTTTCATCATGCTTCATGTGGGGAAGCAGGAGCGGATATACGTCCTTGATCGCTACTACATTGTCTATATTGCTCTTTTCGATCCCGAGCGGAGCTTTTGCATAAGATACTTTAGAGGGGCAGGGGGAGATAAAGATGATCCCGATCTCCTCTGGTTTCAGTCCGGTTTTCTTCACTGCCTGAGCCCGTGCGATCTCTGCTGCCACTTCCACCGGCGCCTTGATGGGCAGAAGACGGGAAATGAGAGCGGGAAACTTTACCCGGATCAGCCGGATCACAGACGGACAGGCAGAACTGATAAACGGAGCCTCATCCATGTGCTGTTTGATATATGATCGGGAAGCCTCCGATACCAATTCGGCAGCGGCACTGACCTCATATACATCGTCGAATCCCAGTTTCAGCAGAGCGTTCAGCACGATGTCCACATTTGTCAGGTTATTGTACTGCGCATAGAGCGAAGGGGCCGGCAGGGCTACCGTATATTCAAAATTGTTGATCACGGAAAGCGGATCATAAACCGGGATCTTAGCGTGATGCGGACAGTAGCGGATGCACCTGCCGCAGTCGATACAGAACTTATCTATGATATGTGCTTTGCCGTTATGTACCCGGATCGCCTGAGTGGGGCAGTACTTGATACAGTTGATACAGCCCTGGCAGACAGATTCCCGGAGCCGTACAGAGCGTATGAATTTATTGCTGACCACAGGATGTCCCTCCTTTCCCTGAAGCAGTTGTATATATGAAGACAGAAGTCCGTATCTTTTACAGACGGACTTTCATGGTAATTGTAGTACCCTGTCCTACTACAGTGTCGATATGCATTTCGTCAGAATACCGTTTCATATTCGGAAGGCCCATTCCTGCCCCGAATCCAAGGGACCGCACTTCTTCCCTTGCCGTGGAGAAGCCTTCCTGCATGGCCTGACTGATATCAGGAATACCGGGCCCTGTATCTGCGAGAACCATGGTGATATCCGTGTCGGAGATTGTAACCGTGATCGTGCCGCCGTCTGCGTGGATGACCATATTGATCTCACCCTCATACATGGCGATCGCTGTCTTGCGGATGACATCGCTGGCAACCCCCAGCATTTTCAGTTTGTTTTTGACGGAACTGCTGGCCTCCCCGGCACGGGTAAAATCATTTCCGTCAATTACATATGTAAAGATAAGCTGATCTCCCATTCAGGCACCCCCTCTGAGTCCGTTTTCGTACAGGATGCCGCAGGTAGTGAACATATAATGTCCTGTTGCCAGAACAGCGATGGATTTGCCTCTTGCCAGCGCCAGCATATTTTCGTCCGGGAGCTTGCCGCGGACAAAGATAATACAGCAGATATCCAGCATTTCAGCCGTACGCACTACCTGCGGATTGCAAAGTCCGGTGATGAGCACGGAACATTTGCCGCAGTAGGCAAGGACATCGCTCATCATATCTGCCGAAAAAACGAATTGTACATCCAGATCAGCAAGTTCCTCTCCATACAGGAACTGTGCGTCAAGGGCTCTCTGCATATCTCTGATCGTCATAAGTCCTCCTCAAAGAATAAAAATCGAACATTTTTGTAGCAGTTCAGCTGTCGGGAATGAGAAGAACTGCTACTGTTTCAGTCAGTATAACATCTGCAAAATTAAAAAGCAATAATTGTATAAACAGCAATTGGCAAACAATAAAATTGCATAAATATTCCGAAAAAATAACAGGCATTTAAAGTATAGACAAAATTTTCATTCTTTTAAGTGGCATATTGGGATATCGTGTGATATCATTGTCTTAATGAGCACTAAAGTGGTAACGGTTCAGCTGCGCCATCCCCGGCGGATGAACTGTAGCCAAAACAGAAGTGGAGGTTGGAGAATGACAGCGAAGAAGAAAACAGTTCCGTTTTCCGGAACGAAAGAGCAGGAGGAAGAGCTCTTAAAAGTGATCGACGAGCTTCGGGACGAAAAAGGTGCACTAATGCCGATCCTGCAGAAAGCACAGGACATATACGGCTATCTTCCTTATGAAGTCCAGAAAATGATTTCAGACCGGACAGGAATCCCTCTGGAGAAGATTTATGGCGTGACTACATTTTATTCGCAGTTTACGCTGAATCCGAAAGGAAAGTACAGGATTTCTGTCTGTCTTGGTACGGCGTGTTACGTAAAGGGGTCCGGGGAAATCTATAACGCGCTGATGGAGAAACTTGGAATCGAGGGCGGAGAGTGCACGCCGGACGGGAAATTCTCACTGGATGCGTGCCGATGCGTGGGAGCCTGCGGACTCGCACCGGTCATGATGATCAATGATGAAGTCTATGGGCGTCTTACTGTGGACGACATAGACGGCATCCTGGCGCAGTACGAATAAGCCATGATGCCGGAGATATCTCTGAATATCCTGGATGTTGCCGAAAATTCTGTGCGGGCGAAAGCGTCGCTGATCGAGATCACAGTGTCGGTGAAGCCAAAAGAAGATACCTTGTCGGTTGTTATCCGCGATGACGGGTGCGGGATGACGGCAGATCAGGTAAAACGTGCGCAGGATCCGTTTTTTACTACAAGGACGACGAGGATTGTAGGCCTCGGGCTCCCGTTTTTTAAGCAGGCGGCGGAGAGCACGGGAGGAACATTCCGGATTGATTCAGAAAAAGGAAAAGGAACAACAGTAGAAGCCGTATTTATCCTGTCACATATTGACAGGATGCCGTTGGGGGATATCAGTTCCACCATACATACCCTGATCGTGTTCAACGAGCAGATCGATTTTAAGTATACCTATGAATATGATGACAGGGGCTTTATCCTTGATACCAGGGAAATGCGTGAGATGCTGGGAGACGAGATCTCCTTTATGGAACCGGAAGTGTCACTGTTTATCTGGGAGTATCTGGATAATAATAAACAGGAGGCGGACGGCGGAGTTGACGTTTGAGAAGAGGAGGAACCATATGAAATCTCTTGAAGAATTACGTGCGATCCGGGCAAAAATGCAGGGAAAAGTCGGAGTGCGCGCGGAAAATGAAAATCAGATCCGTGTGGTCGTAGGAATGGCTACGTGCGGGATCGCAAGCGGAGCAAGGCCGGTCCTGACCGCGCTTTCCGACGCGGTCCAGGAACAAAATCTGAGCGAGAAGATCTGCGTGACGCAGACCGGCTGTATCGGCCTGTGCCAGTACGAACCTATCGTGGAAGTGATGGAACCGGGAAAAGATAAAGTGACTTATGTGAAGATGACTCCTGAGAAAGCGCTGGAGGTACTGCGTCTTCACCTGCTGGGCGGACAGGTAGTGACCAAATATACTCTGGGCGCAGCACAGAACAGCCTGTAAGGAACAGGCGGAACACAGAGAAAAGGAGGCTTGAAAATATGTATCGTTCACACGTACTTGTCTGCGGGGGGACCGGATGTACCTCTTCCGGAAGCCAGCGGATCCGGGACAGACTGGAAAAAGAAATCGCAGCCAACGGCCTGTCCGAAGAAGTCGGTGTCGTTAAGACGGGATGCTTCGGACTGTGCGCGCTCGGTCCGGTCATGATCGTATATCCGGAAGGAACTTTTTATTCTATGGTCCAGGAGGACGATATTCCGGAAATTGTATCCGAGCATTTGCTAAAGGGAAGAGTTGTCACACGTCTGCTCTATGATGAAACGACCAGGACAGACAAGATCATCCCGCTAAATGAGACGAATTTCTATAAGAAACAGCACAGGGTGGCACTGAGGAACTGCGGTGTGATCAACCCTGAAAATATTGAAGAATATATCGGAACCGGCGGCTATGAAGCGCTGGGTATCGTGCTGACGGAGAAGACGCCGGAGGATGTGATCCAGATCCTCCTGGACAGCGGATTGAGAGGACGGGGAGGAGCCGGATTCCCCACGGGATTAAAGTGGAAGTTTGCTGCGGCAAATGAGGCGGATCAGAAATATGTATGCTGCAATGCGGATGAAGGAGATCCGGGAGCATTTATGGACCGTTCGATCCTTGAGGGTGACCCCCATGCAGTGCTGGAGGCGATGGCGATCGCAGGGTATGCGATCGGAGCATCGCAGGGATATATCTATGTGCGCGCCGAGTACCCGATCGCAGTGAAACGTCTCGAGATTGCCATAAGTCAGGCAAGAGAATACGGTCTGCTCGGGAAGAATATATTTGACAGCGGATTTGATTTTGATATTGAATTAAGACTCGGCGCAGGAGCGTTTGTCTGCGGAGAAGAAACAGCGCTCATGACATCTATCGAAGGAAACAGAGGAGAGCCGCGCCCCCGTCCGCCGTTCCCGGCTCTTAAAGGTCTTTTCCAGAAGCCCACTATCTTAAACAACGTGGAAACATTTGCAAATATTCCGCAGATCATCGTGAACGGCCCGGAATGGTTTGCTTCTATGGGAACGGAAAATTCAAAAGGAACGAAGGTATTCGCTCTCGGCGGCAAGATCCACAACACAGGTCTTGTGGAAGTACCCATGGGGACGACGCTACGCGAGATCGTGGAGGAGATCGGCGGAGGCATCCCGAATGGCAAGAAGTTCAAGGCTGCCCAGACCGGAGGACCGTCCGGCGGATGTATCCCCGCAGAGCATCTGGATGTGCCCATTGATTATGATAATCTGAAAAAGATTGGCTCTATGATGGGTTCCGGCGGACTGATCATTATGGATGAAGATACCTGTATGGTGGATATTGCGAAGTTCTTCCTGGAGTTCACGGTGGATGAGTCCTGCGGTAAATGTACTCCGTGCCGCATCGGTACGAGACGTATGCTGGAGATCCTTGAGAAGATCACAAAAGGCCAGGCGACTATGGAAGATCTGGATAAACTGGAAGAACTCTGTTATCATCTCCAGTCAAGTTCACTGTGCGCTCTCGGACAGACAGCACCCAATCCGGTGCTCTCCACACTGCGCTATTTCAGAGACGAATATATAGCCCATATCGTTGACAGGAAATGTCCGGCGGGAGTCTGTAAAGATCTGCTGCAGTACAGGATCGACCCGGATAAATGTAAGGGATGTACACTCTGCGCGAGAACCTGTCCGGCGGATGCGATCATCGGCTCGGTAAGGGAAGTACATATGATTGACTCCGAGAAATGCTTAAAATGCGGCGCCTGCATAGAGAAATGCCGGTTCGGCGCGATCTATAAAGAATAAGGGAGGGCAGTGAGAATGGAAAATGTAAATTTAAAGATAAACGGCCTGAATGTAACTGCACCCGCAGGTTCTACGATCCTTGAGGCGGCGCAGGCGGCGGGGATCCGCATCCCCACGCTGTGCTATTTAAAAGAGATCAACGAGATCGGCGCATGCCGTATGTGTGTGGTAGAAGTAAAAGGAGCAAGAAATCTGGTGGCAGCATGTGTCTACCCGGTGTCCGAGGGCATGGAAGTGCTGACAAATACGAAGAAACTGATGGATTCCAGAAGAAGGACGCTGGAACTTCTCCTGTCCAACCATGATAAGAAATGCCTCTCCTGCGTGCGCAGCGGGCAGTGTGAACTTCAGGAACTCTGCCAGGAGCTGGGAGTGACGGATGAAGATTATTTTTCAGGCGAGACGCCGCATTATGAACTGGATGAAAGTGCAGTACATATGGTGAGAGATAACAACAAGTGCATTCTCTGCCGGAGGTGTTCTGCCGTGTGTGAAAAGGTACAGAGTGTTGGTGTTATCGGCCCGAACAACAGAGGGTTTGCAACCTTTATCGGTTCGCCGTTTGATATGGGGCTTGGCGATACAAGCTGTGTATCCTGCGGACAGTGTATCGCCGCCTGTCCTACCGGCGCGCTTTATGAGAAGAGCAATATTGACGATGTCCTGGAGGCGATCGAAGATGAAACGAAGCATGTGGTCGTTCAGCCTGCCCCGTCCGTGCGCGCGGCACTGGGCGAAGAGTTCGGATATCCCATGGGAACGGATGTGGAAGGTAAGATGGCGGCAGCTCTCAGGAGGATCGGATTTGACAGAGTATTTGACACAGATTTCAGCGCTGACCTTACCATCATGGAGGAAGCGCATGAATTTATTGACCGTGTGCAGAACGGAGGCGTACTGCCGATGATGACATCCTGCTCGCCGGGATGGATCAAATACTGTGAGCACTATTACCCGGATCAGCTGGCGCATCTGTCAAGCTGCAAGTCACCCCAGCAGATGTTCGGGGCCGTCACCAAGACATATTATGCAGAGAAGATGGGGATTGCCCCCGAAAATATCGTATGTGTCAGCGTTATGCCGTGTACAGCGAAGAAATTCGAGATTCAGAGAGAGGATCAGTATGCGGCCGGGGTTCCGGATGTGGATATCTCCATTACGACAAGAGAGCTGGCACGTTTGATCCGCAAAGCAGGTATCGATTTTTGCAGCCTGCCGGATGAAGGATTTGACGATCCGCTTGGCGAATCTTCAGGCGCAGGCGTTATCTTCGGCGCGACCGGAGGCGTGATGGAGGCAGCCCTGCGTACTGCTGTGGAGACGCTGACCGGCGAGGCGCTGGAAAAGGTTGAGTTCATGGAAGTGCGGGGCACAAAGGGAATCAAAGAGGCAACCTATAATGTGGCAGGAACAGACGTGAAAGTCGCAGTCGCTTCAGGACTTTCCAATGCAAAAGCCATCATGGATAAAGTGCGTTCCGGTGAGGCGGACTATCATTTTATCGAGATCATGTGCTGCCCGGGAGGCTGCGTGAACGGCGGCGGCCAGCCGCAGGTACACGCGTCCGTCCGCAATTTTACTGATGTGAAAGCAATCCGCGCGAAAGCCCTCTACGATAACGATGAGGCAAAGGCGATTAGAAAGTCACATGAGAATCCGTCTGTTAAAAAGTTGTACAGAGAATATCTGGGCGCGCCGGGAAGCGAGAAGGCGCATCATATAC
>DYCJ01000220.1:0-2829 GCA_019418195.1 Clostridiales bacterium
GCGGAGGACGGTGCGATCGAAGTGTTCGGCAAGAACCTGCACCAGCTCCTTATGCAGCCCCCGATCGCCGGAAAAGTAGTGCTCGGCTGGGACCCTGCATTCCGCACGGGGTGCAAGCTGGCGGTAGTGGACCCGACGGGAAAAGTGATCGGGACCACGGTCATTTATCCGACCGCGCCGACGACGCCACAGAAGATCAAAGCCAGCAAGGATCTGCTCAAGAAGATCATACCGAAATATCATATTTCACTTATCTCGCTGGGAAACGGGACTGCATCGAGAGAGTCGGAGCAGTTTATTGTAGAGCTGCTCAAAGAGATCCCGGAGGAAAAAGTGCAGTATGTGATCGTAAATGAGGCAGGAGCGTCTGTGTATTCCGCGAGCAAGCTGGCAAGCGAGGAATTCCCCAATTTTGATGTGGGACAGAGGAGTGCAGCTTCGATTGCGCGGAGACTTCAGGATCCTCTGGCGGAGCTGGTAAAGATCGACCCGAAATCCATCGGTGTCGGCCAGTACCAGCACGATATGAATCAGAAGAAGCTGGGAGAATCCTTAAGCGGTGTGGTAGAAGACTGTGTAAATAAAGTCGGAGTGGATCTGAACACTGCGTCTGCACCGCTGCTTTCCTACATTTCCGGAATCAGCAGTACGATCGCGAAAAATATTGTGACATACCGCGAGGAGAACGGACGTTTTACAGACCGCAGAGAGCTTCTGAAAGTGCCGAAACTGGGGCCAAAAGCATACGAGCAGTGTGCCGGATTTATGAGAATACAGGGAGGAAAGAACCCGCTTGACATGACGGGCGTGCATCCGGAGTCTTATGATGCAGCAGAGAAACTGCTTAAGAAACAGGGCTTTACTCCGGAAGATGTTGCAGGACATCGTCTGAACGGACTGTCACTTACGATCAAAGATTATAAAAAGCTTGCCGAAGAACTGGAAATCGGGGAGATCACGTTGCGGGATATTGTCAAAGAGCTGGAGAAGCCGGCACGTGACCCGCGCGATGAGATGCCGAAACCGATTCTGCGTACAGACGTTCTTGAGATGAAAGACTTAAAAGAGGGCATGATTCTCAAAGGAACGGTGAGAAATGTTATTGATTTCGGCGTGTTTGTTGATATCGGAGTCCATCAGGACGGCCTTGTGCATATCTCCCAGATCACGGACAGGTATATCAAACATCCGCTGGAGGTTGTAAGCGTGGGAGATATCGTGGATGTAAAGGTCATGAGCGTGGATCTGAAGAAGAAACGGATCCAGCTTACAATGCGGGGAATTTAGAGTAACAGTTCAGCTATCTGATTTTGCCGACACCCTTGACATTTGTCAAAATAGTTGTTATATTACAAATAGAACAATGGGGTGGTTACAATGTCAGAGAAAAGAGATTACTATGAAGTGCTCGGAGTCAGCAGAAATGCAGACGACGCACAGATTAAAAAAGCTTATCGAAAACTTGCGAAAAAATATCACCCGGATACCAATGCGGGCGATGCAGATGCAGAACAGAAGTTTAAAGAAGTTACAGAGGCTTATACGGTCCTGAGTGATAAAGAAAAGAGAAAATTGTACGATCAGTTTGGCCATGCGGCGTTTGATCAAACGGCAGGCGCGGGAGCTGGGAATGGCGGTCCGGGCGGCGGATTCTGGAGGACATACGGCGGTCCGCAGGGCGGCTACCAGGAATATCATTTCGAAGGCGGTAATATGGATGATATCTTCGGGGATATTTTTGGTGATATCTTTAATCACGGAACCGGACGGACGTCTTACAGCGGTACATCGGGAGCAGGCTCTTCGCGAGGGCGTTCCCAGAGTGAGTCTTACGGTTCTCGGAGCGGCTTTGGTGGTTTCGGAGGATTCGGCGGCTTTAACAGCGGTGATTTCCGGCAGAAAGGCAGCGATGTGAGGGCAGAAGTGACGGTGGGATTTGACGAAGCGGCGTTTGGCTGCGACAAAGTGATCCGTCTGCAGGATTCTTCGAATCCAAATGGACCTGTCCAGTCACTGCAGGTGCATATCCCTGCAGGAATCGATACAGGAAAGTCGATCCGCCTGAGAGGAAAAGGTATGCCGGGGGTAAATGGCGGAGAAGCGGGAGACCTGCTGTTGAAAGTAACCGTTGCCGGAAAACCGGGGTATGAGAGAAAAGGTATGGACGTATATACGACTGTACGTGTTCCTTTTACAACGGCGGTACTGGGCGGCGAAGCGGTTGTCCAGACCCTGTACGGCAATGTTATCTGCAAGATTAAAGAAGGTACACAGTCGGGATCTAAGATTCGTCTGAGAGGAAAAGGAATTGTCTCAATGAAAGATTCATCTGTACACGGTGATCAGTACGTGACTGTGGAAGTGGATGTGCCTCAGCACTTAAGTCCGGCAGCAAAACAGAAACTCAGGGAATTCGAGGCAGTGTACTCAGGAAAGGTAAGAAGCGCCTAAAAGAACAGAGCGAAATCTGTGATA
Source organism: Clostridiales bacterium (assembly GCA_019418195.1). Classification (GTDB taxonomy): domain Bacteria; phylum Bacillota; class Clostridia; order Lachnospirales; family Lachnospiraceae; genus Mediterraneibacter. The sequence goes on from DYCJ01000220.1 coordinate 2,476, forward strand.
AAAGTGTAAAGGATAAAGATTGGGCTGGCAGTGAGCGTGAAAACGTTCCCTGCCAGCCTGTTTTATGTGATAATATTTTCAAAAAGGCAGGAAAAACCCGGATTATGTGATCCGGCTTTCCTTGCACTTGTGATATGGATTTGTTATGATTAACAGGTAGACTAAACAGACTGTGTATCGGTAAAAGGACATGGTCGGAAAGAGAGAAGACATATTATGAAGATAGGTATCGGAAATGATCATTCTGCATTGGAACTGAAAGCTGAGATCGTAGATTTTCTGAAGGAAAAAGGACACGAGGTTGTCGATTACGGCACCAATTCACCGGAGAGTTGTGATTATCCGGTCTATGGA
>DYCJ01000220.1:2839-4187 GCA_019418195.1 Clostridiales bacterium
AGGGCAGTGGCAGCAGGCGAGGTAGAGCAGGGGATTCTGATCTGCGGCACAGGACTTGGCATTTCCCTTGCGGCAAATAAAGTAAAAGGAATCCGTGCGGCAGTCTGCAGCGAACCGTTTACGGCAAAGATGGCGAGAGCGCATAATAACTGTAATATTCTTGCGTTTGGTGCAAGGGTTGTGGGGGCTGAGCTGGCGAAGATGATGGTAGAAACTTGGCTGAATACAGAGTTCGAGGGTGGACGCCATCAGCGCAGAGTGGATATGATCACTGCGATTGAGGAAAAAGAAGAGGTATAACAGCAGACACACTACAAGAAAGGGATAAGCGATGCATACGTATCATCTGACGCAATGGCTTCTGTTCTTCTTTATCTATAGTTTTATTGGATGGATATGGGAGAGCTGTTATGTATCAGTGAGGAAGCGTCAATGGGTCAACCGCGGTTTCCTGCATGGACCGATGCTGCCGATCTACGGGTCAGGAGCTCTTGTAATTCTCATCAGTACGATCGGAGTGAGAGAGAACCCGTGGCTTATTTTCCTCCTTGGAATGCTTTCCGCAACAGTACTGGAATACATTACCGGCGCTGTGATGGAACGTCTCTTTCATGTCAGATATTGGGATTATAGCAGGCAGAAGCTAAATCTGAACGGGTATATCTGTGTAAGCTCATCTCTCTGCTGGGGCATATTTTCCGTGCTGCTGGTGCGACTGGTGCACATACCTGTCGAGCGGGCAGTTCTGGATATCCCCCTGTTTATTACAGACGGAGCTGCACTTGTACTCACTGTGGTCATGTCGGTGGACCTGACACAGTCGTTCAACGAGGCTATGGATCTGAAGAAGGTGCTGGTACAGCTTGAAGAGAGCAAAGAGCAGATCAGGGAAATGCAGGAAAAACTCAAGAATGCTTCTGAAGAGATTCTGGCTGATTATAAACGACGTTCGGATGAACTGTTGAAGGATTATAGACAGCGCATGAATACACTTGTGGAAGATTACAGGGGGCGTTCGGACAAGCTTGTGGCAGACTATAGAGCACGAATGGCGGAACTGTCGGAGCAGAAACGCTCACGTAGAGATGCATATCTGGAGTGGGTCGACATGAAACGGGCCCAGAAGCGTCTGCAGCTTGAAGAGTTGGCAGAGCGGGTGGAGACTCTTTTGAAAGAGGAAATCCCATCGAGAACAGGCTCTTTGATCAGTGAAGAGAGGCGAGGTGATCTCAGAAAACTCAGAGACAGCATCGCAGGTGAATTCGCTAGGATGAGTTCACGAACAGATAAGACTTATCTGCATATTGCAAGCCAGCTGAAGAGAAATCCGACCGCAGCGTCGAAAAAG
>DYCJ01000221.1 GCA_019418195.1 Clostridiales bacterium
TGCATTAGGCTGCACCTTCACGACACAGCCTGCTGACCATCTTATCGTGTCTCCACGATCTCGCGGCAGCAATCTTCGGGCATATCCCAATCCCTGTGGTAACCTCACCTACCGAATGATGTATTCTGTTTTTATACGTGTACATTGTAGTTCAATGAAATGCCGGTGTCAAGGGAAAAATCCGTATATACCCGGATGATGCGCTATACGGTGATCTGAAAACATGTCTGCATACTTGCGGCTGCAAGGAAGAATATTGTATAATAATGCAGTGTCAGAAACAGCATTACAGACTGCTGACCAAGGAGGAAACTATGACAGAAGAAGAAAAGGCACTTGCCGGATATTTGTATGATGCCCAGGAGGAGAGCCTGGGGAAAGAAAGACTGCGCAGCCAGGAACTAAGCTTTGATTATAACAGTCTCCGGCCTTCCCAGACAGAGGAGCGTGAGGCGATCATACGCCGTGAAATGAAGAAGACAGGAAAGAAATTCCGTATTGAAGCACCGTTTTACTGTGATTTCTGGGGGCGGGTGACACTGGGAGAGAATTTTTTCTCAAATTATAACTTTGTACTTCTCGCGGGAAATGAAGTTACTTTTGGAGACGATGTACGTATCGGGCCAAACTGCGGTATCTATGCGGCGGGACATGCATTTGATCCGGAAAGAAGAGCGGCGGGGATTGAGTACGCACGTCCGGTCCATATCGGGAATAATGTCTGGATCGGCGGTCATGTGTCAATTGTGTCGGGAGTAACTATTGGAGACAACACGATCATTGCAGCCGGGAGTGTAGTTGTGAGTGATATTCCGGCTAATGTCCTGGCAGGCGGAAATCCGTGCCGGGTGATCCGCCCGATTCGTCCGGAGGATGACCGGAAATATATGGAGGCCTGATAAGATTGGATAACAAAAAAATTGCATCATCGGCAAATATCGTAAAAGAGTCGGTGGTGCTTGGAGATGTAACGATAAGTGAAGATTCCACTGTTCTCTTCCATGCGGTCCTCCGCGGTGATTGCGAGGAGATAGTCATAGGAAAATGCAGCAACATCCAGGACAACTGCACGATCCATACGGATAAAGGCTGTCCGGCAGTGCTGGGGGATTATGTGACCATAGGACACAATGCAGTGGTGCACGGCTGTACCGTCGGGACGGGAAGCCTGGTCGGAATGGGAGCAGTTGTCCTGAACCGTGCGCGGATCGGGAAAGAATGTCTGATCGGAGCCGGCAGCGTGGTGCTTGAAGATATGGTGATACCGGACGGAAGCCTTGCAGCGGGGAATCCGGCTAAAATAAAAAGGCAGCTTACGGAGGAAGAGCGGGCAAAATTATACGATACAAGTCTCTCCTATATGGTAACGGGAAGGAAACTGAAAAAAGACGGATATTGTATCTGAAACAAGTGAAAAACAGAGCAAAATCTGTTATAATAAATCTGCAGGTTTATTCTGCTGAAAAAAAGAGCAAAGAAGAGAGGAATTTATCATGGAGTACAAGATTACCGGATACAAGCCGGAAAAGTTATTTCATTTTTTTGAGGAGGTCTGTGCCGTACCGAGAGGATCGGGAAATGAAAAAGGTATCAGCGATTTCCTTGTAAAGTTTGCAAAAGACAGAGGACTTTGGGTATATCAGGACGACAGCTATAATGTCATCATTAAGAAAAAGGGAAGCAAAGGCGCAGAGGAGAAAGAGCCGGTCATGCTTCAGGGACATATCGATATGGTATGTGATAAACGTGCAGGCGTAGAGCATGATTTTGAGAAAGAGGGAATCGATCTCGTACTCAAAGACGGTGTACTCTCTGCAAACGGAACAACACTGGGAGCGGACAACGGCGTGGCGATCGCACTTATGATGATGGTCCTGGACGATGAAGACATCAAGCATCCGCCGGTGGAATGTGTGTTTACGACAGAAGAGGAAGTGGGCTTAAACGGCGCCCAGGCACTGGATAAATCCCAGATCACTGCTCGTACGATGATCAACATGGATTCAGAGGAAGAGGGTGTCGCGACGATCAGCTGTGCAGGTGGTTTAAGAGTCCAGCTTACAAGACCTGTGGAAAGGATCGCGGCAGAAGGGACTCTGGTACAGGTCAGGATCGAGGGTCTGCTGGGCGGACATTCCGGCACAGATATTGACAAAGAACGCCAGAATGCAAATATCCTGATGGCGCGCTTGGTTGAGCACCTGATGAAAAATACAGATGGAAAGCTTGTTACATTTGCAGGCGGAACAAAAGACAATGCTATCACAAGAGAGTGTGAGGCATCTCTGGTCTATGCAGAGAAAGCAGAGGCAGAGAAAGCAGAGAAACTTGCCTGTGAGCTTGCCGAAACATTTTCGGAGGAGATATCATCCTTCGAGCCGGACTTTGGATGCGAGGTTTCCGTGGAAGAGGGACAGAGCGTATCTGCCCTGAAAGATGAGGATGCAAAAGCATTTGTAAGCGCGATCCGTCTTGCTCCGAACGGAGTATACAGACGTAACATCAAGATGGATGGCTTTGTAGTCGTTTCTTCCAATATGGGCGTAGTAAGGGCAGACGAAAAAGAGCTTGTGATCGTCGTATCTCCGCGTTCTTCCGTGGCTTCTCTTCAGGAAGATACGAAAGAGAGATTTGCTCTTCTGGCGGACACATTCGGATTTGCCATCGACTACAGCGGAGAATATCCGGGATGGGATTACAAAGAAGATTCCAGGATCCGCGAAGTATTTGTAGAAAGCTACCGCGAACTTTTCGGAACAGAACTGAGACTGGAAGCGCTGCACGCAGGACTTGAGTGCGGACTCTTCTCAGAAGCACTGCCGGGGCTGGACGCGATCGCAGTCGGACCGACACTCTACAACGTGCACACACCGGACGAAAATGTGCCGCTTGATTCCTTTGAACGGTTCTATGAGCTGCTCAAAGATGTACTTGCAAGACTGGCGGCATAGGAGCTCAGTATGAGATGAGACTGCAGGCGGTATCCCAAAAGGGTGCCGCCTTTTTAAAATCAGAAGCGATCGGCATTTATCCCGGCAGGAGACAGACAGTCCGCTGATCGATATCAGGAGGAGAGAAATGAATACATTTTATTCGAAACTTAAAAATGCTCTGGAGAGTTCGGAAGGTGATATCTGGGTGCAGACTGTTCTGGAAGGAGAACACGCCGGAGAAAAGCGGCTGCTTATAAATCCTGAGAAAGATGAGATGAAAAGCTATGAGAGTATTTTGGGCAATCACAGAATTTTCAGAGAAAGGATCGGGCGTACTCCCAAGCTGATCATCTGCGGGGCCGGACATGTGTCTATGCCTATAATCCGCATGGGAAAAATGCTGGGATTTGTTGTCACAGTCATAGAAGACCGCCCGAAGTTCGCGGACAATGCGAGGGCGGCGGGGGCAGATCAGGTATTCTGCCTGCCATTTCGGGAAGGTCTGGCGGATATCCCTGGTGACTCCGATTCATGGTTCGTGATCGTGACGAGAGGACACCGGTATGATACCGAGTGCCTTGAGTCTATATTGCAGAAACGTTACGCTTACGTGGGGATGATGGGCAGCAGGCGCCGGACTGCGATCGTAAAAGACCAGCTTGCGGAAAAGGGGATAAGCCGCGAAGTATTAGATGCAGTCCACACGCCCATCGGATTGAAGATCGGCGCGGAGACTCCGGAAGAAATTGCCGTGTCTGTCATGGCTGAGATCATACAGGTAAAGAATGCCCGGAGTGAAGAGGGCGGCGGAAAAGCAGGCGGCTATTCGGATGAGATGCTTGCCTGTATTCTCGGGACAGGCAGCAATGGGGTAAATGTCAGAAAACAGAACAAAATACTTGCTACAATTATTTCCCGCAAGGGATCCGCACCCCGGGGGACGGGCACAAAGATGCTGATCCTCGAAGACGGTACGACCATAGATACGATCGGCGGGGGCTGTATCGAGAGTGAGATCATACAGAAAGCGCTTCTCATGATGCGGACAGGGAAGCCGGATTTTCAGATCTGTACGGTAGATATGACAGCGGATCAGGCAGAAGATGAGGGGATGGTCTGCGGCGGCATCGTGGAAGTAATGCTGGAGCGGATCACAGGAATTTATTGACACGGGATTTCTCCGGTGTTACCATAGTTACATAGAGAAAATATTGCAT
>DYCJ01000222.1:0-660 GCA_019418195.1 Clostridiales bacterium
GAAGTGTACCGTTTACATAAATGTTAAAGCTGACGATCCTTACTTTTCCCTCTCTTGCAAGCACGATGTCATTCATGGCAATATCTTTCCGCGAACCGCGGAAAGATCCCTCCAGCATCATACGTTCTTCGATGTCGGGTTCTCCATCAAAAAGCCGTTCCAGAGCCGGTTTGAAATCTTTGAGTTCTACATCTGTCAGATAGCCAAGCGTCCCCAGATTAATCCCCAGAAGCGGCATCGTGTTTTCACCCAGGTCCCTGACTGCGCGGATCAGCGTACCGTCTCCTCCGAGCACAAGGCCGCACCGTGCATCTGCAGGAACAGTTCCCGGGATAATATGTCCTTCGCTGTCTTTTTCCGAGACATAACACTTTTTCCCGCTGCTTTCTATATATTTCCTGATCTCGTTTGTGATCGCAAAATCCGGATCTTTTAATTTGTTCGTAATAATATAAAAGCCGTCCATCCTATACCTCTTGTAGTTTATTTTGCCAGTGTTTCAAACGCTCTTCCTACGACTGTATCCGGGTCGATCCCATGATTTGTCCCTGTTTCCTCTGTACATTTTCTGAGGTGGATCAGATACTCGATATTTCCCTCCGGTCCTTTGATCGGCGAAAAGTCAAGAGCGCACAGGTCAAATCCGATGGACATGGCATG
>DYCJ01000222.1:670-4045 GCA_019418195.1 Clostridiales bacterium
ATCCATTACTTTCCGGATCACTTCCAGATGTGTGCTCTTCTCCCGCACAACACCTTTCTTGCCTACTTTTTCTCTGCCCGCCTCAAACTGTGGCTTGATCAGCGCCACGATTTCTCCATTGTCTCTCAGATAATCACGGATCGGTGTCAGTACCTTTGTCAGTGAAATAAATGAGACGTCGATAGAAGAAAAATCGACAGGTTCCCCGATATCATCCGGCGTGACATAGCGGATATTTGTCTTTTCCATGCAGACGACCCTCGGATCGTTCCTCAGTTTCCAGTCCAGCTGGCCGCGGCCTACATCAATGGCAAATACTTTCCTGGCACCGTTTTGCAGCATACAGTCTGTAAATCCGCCAGTCGAAGATCCGACATCAGTACATACTTTATCCTTAACATCCACGTCAAAATTTGCCAGGGCTTTCTCAAGTTTGAGGCCTCCGCGGCTCACATAAGGAAGGGTATGCCCGCGGACTTCGATAGTTACTTCCGGAGCGAATGTACTGCCCGCCTTGTCTTCTCTCTGACCGTCAACAAACACATTTCCCGACATGATGACAGCTTTCGCTTTCTCGCGTGATTCCGCAAGATTCCTCTTTACAAGTAATACATCCAAACGTTCTTTCATATTATCTGTCCTTTATCATCAAATAGTCAGAGACCGCCTGCTTCACGATCGTATCACAATCCAGGCCGACCTCTTTTCTGAGGATTTCTACATTTCCATGTTCAACATAATCATCCGAGATCCCGATATTGCGGACATGTACATCCAGTTTTGCGGAAGACACATAATCCATCACCTGCTCCCCGAACCCGCCTGTCAGTACATTTTCCTCGATCGTCACAAACAGACAGTGGTCTTTTGAAAGGTATTCCAGCATTTCTTTATCAAATGGTTTCACGAATCTTGCGTTGACCAGGCTGCAGCTGTATCCTGTCTCCTTGATCTTCCGCCTGACACGATCTGCCAGCTCCGACATATGTCCTACAAAGATGATTGCTATATCCTCTTCTTCATAGAGGATCTCACTTTTCCCATATTTTACCGGTGCCCTGAATTCCCGCATTCCTTCATATGCGCTGCCGCGCGGATACCGGATCGCGATCGGATACCGGAAGTCAACGGCAAAGCGCAGCATGTCCGCCATCTCCCATCGGTTCTTCGGGGAGATGATCGTCATGTTCGGTATTGTTGACAGGAAGGACAGATCAAAAACTCCCTGGTGTGTTTCACCGTCGCTTCCCACAAGACCGGCACGGTCCACCGCGATCACGACCGGAAGGTTCTGGAGGCAGACATCATGAAGTGTCTGGTCATATGCCCTCTGCAGGAAAGAAGAATAGACGGCAAACACCGGTTTCATGCCCCCTGCTGCAAGTCCTGCCGCAAATGTCATAGCATGTTCTTCAGCAATACCTACATCGAAAAAACGGCCGGGGAAGTGTTTCGCAAAGGTCGACAGTCCTGTGCCGTCCGCCATGGCAGCCGTGATGGCAACAACTTGATCATCTTTCTTCGCAATATCCGTGAGAACTTTTGAAAAAACCTGTGTATAACTGTCTGTTGCGCCGGTTTCTGCAGGCTCACCTGTCTCGATCTGAAAGGGGCCTGTGCCATGAAACTTCGCGGGCTTTTCCTCTGCCGGAGGATAACCTTTTCCCTTTTTAGTTATAACATGTACGAGCACTGCATGATCTACTCTTTTTGCCTCATTGAACACTTTCACTAATTTGCGGACATCATGTCCGTCTACCGGACCAAGGTAGGTAATGTCCATATCCTCAAAAAACATACCCGGTACAAGCAGCTGTTTAATTCCGCTTTTTGTTCTCCGGATCTGGCTGACGATTCTTTCCCCTTTTCCCGGGATTTTTTTCAGAGTATCTTCGACTCCTCTTTTTATGTCCGTATATGCCTGTGCAGTCCGGATCCCGTTCAGATATCTGGACATGCCGCCCACATTTTCCGATATCGACATATTATTGTCATTAAGGACAATGATAAAATTACTCTTTAGTCTCGAGGCGTTGTTCAATGCTTCATAAGCCATCCCGCCTGTCAGGGAGCCGTCCCCGATAACAGATACAACACTATGCTCTTCCCCTTTGAGCTCCCGTGCAGCCACATAGCCGAGTCCGGCGGAAATAGATGTAGAGCTGTGTCCGGTATCAAAGGCGTCACATTCGCTTTCTTTTCTTTTCGGAAATCCGCTCATCCCGCCGTATTTACGCAGACTGTCAAAGCCGTCACGGCGGCCTGTGAGCAGCTTATGCGTATAAGACTGATGTCCCACATCCCATATCAGTTTATCTTCAGGGAAGTCAAGGGTTAAATGCAGCGCCATCGTAAGTTCGACGACTCCCAGATTGGATGCGAGATGTCCGCCTGTACGGCTGATCTTCTCGATCAGGAACTGACGGATCTCATCTGCAAGTAGCTTAAGCTGTTCTCCGTTTAATTTTTTTATATCATTTGCCTGACGGATCATTTCAAGTACCATGACGATCCTCCTTGTCTTCCCCGTTTATTTTTCTCTGTATACGAGCCATTCAAGCAGTTCATTTAAAAATGAATTCTCGTACTTCAGACCTTTAAGTGTATCGAGAGCCTCTGATGTCAGATGTTTTACTTCCTTCTTTGATTCTTCTATCCCGCTTAATGTTACATAAGTCATTTTTTCGTTCTTTTCATCACTGTGTACCGGTTTTCCCAGCATTTCCGTAGTGCTCGTGACGTCAAGGATATCGTCCTGGATCTGGAATGCCATGCCCACTTTTCCTGCGATCTCTTCAATCTTCAAAGTCTCTTCGTCGGAGGCCCCCGCAAGGACAGCACCTATCATGACAGATGCCTCGATGAGCGCTCCTGTCTTCAGCCGGTAGATAAAATCAAGCATATCACCGGTTATTTTGTGACCGGACTCTTTCACATCTACTACCTGGCCGCCGATCATTCCATAGATTCCGGACTTGCCGGCAAGAATTTTGAGAGCTCGTCCGATCACAAGACTTTTTTCAGGTTCCAGTTCAAATGCAGAACATGCCGTCTCAAATGCGTAGTTCAGAAGAGCATCTCCTGCAAGGATTCCCATATCCTCCCCATAGACTACATGGGTCGTCTTTCTTCCGCGCCGGTAGTCGTCATTGTCCATTGCAGGAAGGTCATCATGTACCAGGGAATAGGTGTGGATCATCTCGATCGCAGCCATAAACGGCTCGATCACTTTTCCCTTGCCGCCAAATAGTTCAAAAGATTCCCGCATCAGCATGGGGCGAAGGCGCTTTCCTCCTGCCATCAGGCTGTACTCCATGGCTTCCATGATAATTTTCTGATACCCCTGCTGCACGGGCAGATATTTCTGTAATATAT
>DYCJ01000223.1 GCA_019418195.1 Clostridiales bacterium
ATTCGTTTCTTATTTCAGGTCAAATGATACAAACTTGAAAGCACCTTTTCCTTTAAAGCTAAAGAACAATGCCTGTCCGTTCTTCACATTGTCAAGTTTTCCGACAAAGCCTTTTCCGCCGCCTGCACCAGATACTCTGATCTCGGAAAGCAAAGCTGCATCCGATTCCTCGCCGTCCTTTATGGTTACAACTCCGTCTGCGTTTCCTTTGATATTGATCCGGATCTCTTTCGTATCTGCGAGATCAAAATACTTGTATCCTACGACCGCGCCATCACATACATTCGCTACATACTGATCCGGTCCTTCCTCACGGTCTCCTCCGTCCTGAGTAATATACGGGCAGCCGCCTTTTCTGCGTTTAAGCATGCTCAGGAATTTTGTTCCGTCTTTTCCATAGAGATTACATGCAATGTAAGCGGGATATTTCCCATGCCCCCGGAGCGGCCCGTTATTCAACCCACAGGACGTCACTTCCGCCTGATAAAACTTGCCGTTCTCAAAACGGATCTTCTCAGCGCACGCCTGTCTGGAAGACTGTTTTCTGTTTGTATGCCTATGATAGAAAATATAATAATTTCCGTTAATCTCGATCAGGCTTCCATGGGTATTTCCCGTATCATTCTTTGCATGATCTACATCCGTAACTCCGGGAAGTCCTATATCACCAATACTGACCAGGATACCTCCATATTCAAAACCATGTGTAGGATTATCGCTGGTCGCATAGCAGAGCTCATGGCTGTTCAGGGAACTGTAAATAAAATAATAGGTATCCCCGAATTTTCTCATAGAGCTTGCTTCCAGAAATGCATGCCCCTCATAAGGCGTTCCGATGGACTCCTTCTCACTCGCAATACCGATATACTCCGGACCGCTCTTGACTGTAAGCATATCTTTCGGATCGATTTCAAAACACATTGGTCCGTGTTCTGTTGGTTTAGAACCATCCAGCAGGATTGGATTTCCCTGTAAAGCAAAACCTGTATAAAGATACAGCCGTCCGTCATCATCTCTGAAAATACCCGGGTCAAACTGGAAAGGTTCATTTTTCTTGCCTATGGGCACTTTACCCGCATACTGTACATATCCGTAAAATTCATACTTTCCAGCCGGTTTATCGCATACCGCCACAGAAATCATCTTCGTACCGCCCATAAAATAGTACAGATAATATCTGCCATCATCGCCCTGCACCATATCAGGTGCTGCCAGGCCGTTCGTCAACCGGATCTTCGGCGCCGCCGGATCCTGCTCTCTCTTGTAGATGCAGCCCTCATAACGCCAGTTTCCAAGATCATCAACCGGGGCAGACCAGCACACATAATCGCCAAGGCAGAAATTAAGTCCGTTAAACAAATCGTGAGAACCGTAGATATATACTCTTCCGTCCACAACATGCGGTTCTCCGTCCGGAACATACTCGTAGCTTGGCAGGTACGGATTAAATGCCTGTTTCTTCTCCATTTCCCATTCCTCCTCTGTCTGATTTACCAAAAATATTATCTTCATTGGGGAAAATTATAGCATCTTCTACAATCCGTCTTATCTGACCAGCGCAAACTGTCCGGATACTGCCGTAAACGGATGCCGCCTATGCTTCTTCATAAAACTTCCGAAGGAAATAAGTAGGGGTACAGCTCCATGCGTGGCAAAAACTGTTCATCATCACTGATCCGTAGGGAGACTCATATTTATTGTATGGATTATATACTTCCCAGAAAGTGTCTGCACCGTCATGTACCATCTCTCCCCAGTATTTCCTGATCTCTCCCAGTGCCCGTTCCTTTTCATCGGAACGTATCAGGGCATCGATATAGTGATGATACATATATGGCGTCACCATCTGAATACGGGGATTTACGTTGATCGTTCTTAAAATCAGCTCCCTGTTTTTCTCTTTTGGAAATACTCTTGCGAGAATCATCCAGACCTGTGTTGCCCATGAAATCTGCCGCTCACTTCCGCTCACAAAAAGCTGCCGCTTTTCATCCCAGAAATGTTCCACTGCGCTTTTCTTAAGCTCCTCTTCTTTTCGGGCCAGCTGGTCGATGCGCTCTGTGTCTCCCATGCATTTCGCCAGACGGATTCCATATCGTATCGCATAGATCAGTATCGCAAGGGATGCTGCCTGTTTATTCAGTCCCTCGCCCCAGTCCACAAAGCACCAGAATTCGTCACTCCGGTCAGGAATCACATTGTCTTCGTCCAGATAGTCCAGACCGATCTCAATCTGGCGGACTGCCATTGGATAAAGCTCTCTCAATGCCTCCTCATCCTTTGTTTCTTCGTAATAATCGAGAAGAACCGAGCCGTACAGCAGTGCAAAATCAAAGAGATAAGTATCATCCGGCTCAGGCTGTGGTTCTGTAAAAAGGCATGCTGAAATTTTACCTTCATTGAATGTCATTCCCCCAAAAAGATAGAGGCATCTCTTCACCAGATCATAATTTTTAAAAGTCATATAATTTGCCCGTGCCTGGAGCCTGAAGTCCCCCAGCCATAGACGGCGGTCACGCTTCGGTCCGTCCTCAAACACATCCTGCATACAATTCTGGAGTGTCCTGATCGCAACATGGTCAACCTTCCGGAGCAGCGGATCTTCCATCTTCAGGGGCAAAATATCATCCTGGCATACAGCGGATACCGCCTTTACGTACACGTCATCGATCACTACGGAAAACTTCATGGATACATCGATCACTTTTATCTCCAGATAACGGAAAGCATATCGTCTCGGAAGGCTTAACTCTGCCGGCAGGATATCTACATGAATATACTCCTCCTGGATCCAGCTTTTACTGATCCAGCCGTCATATTCTGCCGGATCCGCTCCCAGCTCCTCAATCCTTTCCGCAAATCTCAGATAAATATATGCCGGTGCATCCTGATGACTCCCTGCACTGGACAGTCCCAAAGTTACATATCCGACATGATGATCCCCAAAATCAAGAACAACCTGATCATTTCTTTTAAACTGCTTTTTATCAAGCACCCGGAGATTCTGCGGTCTTACCAGCTTCTCATGGAGTCCGGGTTTCAATCTTTCTGCTGTTTTCAAAAATTTCTCATTCTTATGTACTTCAAATTCGTCCAAAATGCATACTGCTGCCATAACGATCCTGCCTCCTGCCTGTTATTCTCTATCCAATTCTATCGTCATGCCTCTCCGGTGTCAAATGAGCCCTAAATTGTTAACCATCGCAAAAATTTTAGTTGACATTCTCCGTTTTATTCATTATACTGCTAACCGAAACAATATTTCATATACGAAAGGGTTATGACCATGAAAGACAATGCTAACAGTATATATGACCAGACTGGTAAGACAAGGAATATGACCGTAATCGGTCTTGTAACAGCCGTAATCTGCATCGCTGCCCCATTTTCCATCCCGATCCCTGTCAGTCCTGTACCGCTCTCTCTTACAAACTTTATGATCTTTCTGGCAGTTTACATATTGGGAATGAAATCCGCCTCAGTCTGCGTGATCCTCTATCTTATACTCGGAGCTGCCGGACTTCCGGTTTTCTCTTCATTCAGCGGAGGACTCGCAAAACTCGCCGGACCGACGGGCGGCTATCTGGCCGGCTTTATCCTGCTTGCATTGCTCCAGGGCTTTTTCCTTGAGCATTTCCCGGAGAAAAAATACGCCGCCGTCCCGGGGATGATCCTCGGAATGGCGGTATGTTATACTTTCGGAACAACGTGGCTGGCCTGGCAGACAGGACAGAGCTTTACTGCATCCCTGTCCCTCGGTGTACTGCCGTATCTGCCGGGCGACGCAGTAAAGATCATTGCAGCTGCAATTGCCGGACCAAAACTGAGGGCTGCAGTAAAAAAACAGAGACGCTAAAATAATAAAATTTCGTATTTATCGGAGTGAATGCCGATGATATAAGATCCGAAAAAGGACGGAGATGAGGCACGGAAATACTTTTTTGAGAGGACCGGCATGTGCTTCAGGCTCCGCTCCATAATCTGAGAAAAACTAAAGGGTCTG
>DYCJ01000224.1:0-3563 GCA_019418195.1 Clostridiales bacterium
GTTTTATCTTAGTACAATTTATGGCAAGCAGATGGCTGATGCCGCTCTTCTGATACATCGTCTTCATCCCGGCATCCAGCCCGCTCTTTTCCCCCAGAAGGATCGCACTCATCGTTCCTCCGTAGTAGTCCCCGAGATGCCGGAGCAGCAGTTCATTCCACCTGCCTCTGACTTCCGAAAGAAACTGCCTGACGGGTTTTTTGTCATGTGACAGTATCCTGAACTGTTCCGCCCACACAAGCACATGGATTCCCTGGCGCAGATAATATGTTTTCTGGTCGAAATTACCCGGATTGCGGGCAGGCTCAAAAACTTCCGCCTCTCCGGAGGCTGCAGCCCGGTTTCCGATCTTTATTTCAGTCGATCGTTCTGTTTCATTTTGGGAAATATACACAAGAATTTCAGACTCATTGAGCATCTGATCTGCAACAGATACAGTGCTGTCTTTCAGAAAGACAGCCGTTACTTTTTTCTTTTCCTCGATCCTGTATACAGTACCTGCAAGTTCAACCTGCTTTTCGCCATAAGAGACCACCTTTTCCAGTGCAGAAGGCTGCATTTCTTCCACCCCGGAAAAGAGGACTCTTATGCTCTGTATCACAAGAAATAAAATACATATCGCACAAAGCGGCCGTTTTTTCATTCATCTGCTTCATCGGCTGCGATGAGATCCATATCCGCCTCAAAAGGCTGTGAAAGATCCACAGTTTCCATATAACTGGCGTTGGTCTCTCCGTTGATCGTGATCTGTACCTGTGTAGCCTCTGTTCCCTCAACCAGAGAGTTCACGATCGAATATACAGTAAGTTCAGGCAGGATATCATATGCTCCTGTCAAAAATGTACTGTCAAAATTTACATAACATATTTTATCTTTTGTTGTCACACTCAGCAGATTTGTATCCGGATTGATCGTAGGAAAACTGTCTGTTCCGTCCGGTCCCTGCATCAGCTTCTCCACGATCAGCTTATCTTTTGACACATTACTGCTGTATCTGACATCCACTTGTTCTGCCACAAGTTTATCTCCACTCTCATTTGCGAAGTAAAGCGTGAGCGTATCTGTTTGATATGCACTCGGAGAAGAAGCCGTCGTTTCCACAAAATCGTCCTCGTTCATCAGACCTATCTCCACGCCATCCTTATCTGTCAGGGGGGCTCCGTCCACAGTAAAAGCGACCGCATTTACGCCGTCGATGCGCACGAGCGACTGCACGACCGCAGCCCGCATCAGTTTCTCCCGGATGTTTCCGACATCCAGATATTCTCCGCTGAAATCAACTTCCAGTATCCCGCCGAAAAGTTCACAGTTCTGTACCTTTACCTCTTCAGGAATAGGCGTCATATATTCAATCTCTTCTGCCGGAGTGCTTAATTCCTCCAGCACTGCTTCGGCTGCCTCCTGTGTTTCGCCATCCGGCAGATCACATGCGACTTTGACCAGTCCGGTCTCACTCTCGTTCAGACAATAGACATAGGAATCTCCTTCCCCGATCTGTTCCCGTCTGCCGCATGCCGCGATCAGGACAGCCAGACAGATCACCGTGGGGAGAACAATTTTTCTTATCTTCATTTTTGTCACCCTCCTATGCTGCCACGTAGGTCAGAGGAATACGGACTGTAAATGTCGTCCCCTCTCCCTCGTTGCTGTAAACCTTGATCGCACCGCGGTGGACGATCACTGCATTTCTTGCGATCGCAAGCCCCAGTCCTGTACCGCCGATCTCTCTGGAATGAGACTTGTCCACCCGGTAGAAACGCTCAAAAATATGAGGCTGGTCTTCCTCCGGGATGCCGATTCCGGAATCTTCAACCTTGATATAGAAATATTTATGGTCTGCATTGAGAGAGACATGGACCCAGCCATTGTCGTGATTATATTTGATCGCATTCTCTACAAGATTCGAAACAGCAAGTGTGAATTTCATCTCATCGATCTCTGCACTTACAGGTCGGAAACTCTCCATGACCATCTCCACATTTTTTTTATCTGCGATCGGACGGAGACGCTTCAGGATCTGTTCCAGCAGCTCATTGATATTGACAGTCTGTATATTCAGATTCTGCCCGGTCTTGTCCATCTTTACAAGAGAAAGAAGGTCTGTGATGATCTGATTCTCCCTGTCGATCTCTTTTGCAATATCCTGCATAAACTCCTGATACATTTCCACCGGAGCTTCCTTCATCTCAAGAAGAGAATCCGCCAGCACTTTCATAGATGTCATCGGAGTCTTCAACTCATGCGAGACATTAGAGACGAACTCTTCCCTTGATTCATCAAGTATTTTCAGCCTTCCGAGCATCTTGTTAAAGGCTTCACTCAGCTGCCTTGTCTCCGTGAATGTATCCACGTGGAGTACGTCATCACTGTAGCCTTCTGTCACATTTTCAATCGCGCCTGTGATCCGGTGGATCGGTCTTACCATCCGGTCCGCAATGAACACGCCAAGAGCGGTCAGAAGGATCAGTATGATGCCGACAACGACGCCGCCATGTGTATATAAGATCCGTATCGTCGCTTCAATATTATCCGTTGCAACAGTAGCGAGCATAACACCTGCCACCTCATCGTCCTCGGCTCCCAGGATCGGAGATGTCACTTCAATATAATGATTTCTCCTGTCATACTGGTTCGTTGTCTCTCCCTGCATACAGCGGATCACATTTTCGGAAACATCTGTTTTTCCCTCATCCAGACTGTATGTATCTTTTATGACCTTCAGATCACGGTCAATGATCATGACCCGTCCATTGTAGATGTTGGTAAGCTGCGCAAGATTTGCGTTGATAACTTCTGATGAAGTATCTGTCAGGTAGCTGTAATTACTCAGCTGGTTAGAAAGGATCGTACATTGATTCTGGATCTCGGCTGTCCGGAGTTCCACTGCATGAAGCTCATAGAACTTTACGACCCCGAACAGCGCAGCAAGACAGGGCACAAGCCCTGCCAGCACAAACAATACGATAATGCGGATCCGCATATTTTTAAAGACTTTGTCTCTTAATCTTATACGACGTTTAGCCCTGGAAATAATAACCCACTCCCCACTTTGTATGAACGAATTTCGGCTCGCTCGGATTGATCTCGATCTTTTCCCTCAGCCGCCGGATATGTACATCTACTGTTCTGGCATCTCCCGGATAATCATATCCCCATACAAGATTTAAAAGGTTTTCCCTGCTGTATACTTTGTTCGGATTTGTCGCGAGGAGTTCAAGCACATCGAACTCCTTTGCAGTCAGGTTGATCTCCCTGTCCCCGATAAACACCCGTCTGCTCTCGCAGTCGATCTTCATATTTCCTTTCACCAGCACGGGACTTCCGGCCGGTTCTTTTCTTTTGGAAGTACGGCGCATGATCGCCTTGATCCTTGCTTTCACTTCAAGGATATTAAACGGCTTGGTAATATAGTCGTCCGCTCCGTATTCAAGTCCCAGGATCTTATCCATATCTTCACTTTTGGCTGTCAGCATAACGATCGGCATATCGGAGAATTCTCTGATCTGCTGACACACCTCAAACCCGTCCATCTTTGGCAGCTTCACATCAAGGAGCACCAGGTC
>DYCJ01000224.1:3573-3987 GCA_019418195.1 Clostridiales bacterium
AGGTCATACTCGCATTTCCTGGCGCACTCCAATGCCTCCTCGCCATCATAGGCACAGTCTACCTCCATGCCTTCCTGTTCCAGACTGAACCGGATTCCTTTTACGATCAGTTTTTCATCATCTACGACTAATATCTTTTTACTCATACTCCACTTTCACGACTCCTGTGTCAAATTGTTATGTCATCTTTTATTTTATTAAATACGCCTTCCTTGATCCCGTTGATCTGCATCAGCTCTTCGATGCTGCCGAAGCTGCCGTGCTCTTCCCGGTATTTCAGGATATCGTCCGCTTTTGCTTCTCCGATCCCTGTCAGAGTCATAAGTTCCTCTTTTCCGGCTGTATTTATATTTATTTTTATATTTTCCGTACCTTTGGTTACCGTTGTTCCTCCAACCCCTGTTTCCTGTGATG
>DYCJ01000225.1 GCA_019418195.1 Clostridiales bacterium
TGCGCCGGACAGCAGGACATTAAATCCGAACGATATAGTTTTGTTTGCGTGCTGCGGGTTGACCGGCTTCCTGGGCTGGATAACCCAATGCAATCGCACCGACGCCGCGCAAGGTTTCCGGCAGCTTCCACTCCCGCAGGAGAGCCTTGCCTTTTTCACTGTCAAAAATCTCACGTTCCCGATGCACCCATACGGTTCCCAGACCAAGGGCATGGGCAGCGAGCATCATATTTTCAAGAACGCAGCTTCCATCCTCGACAAAGGTGCTTGCGGAGCCATCTGCCAGAACCAAAATCACGACAGGCGCGCCATAATAGGGGTCTGCATTGCTTCCCATCACTTCTGCATTTAGTTTTGCAATCTCCTGTCTATATTTGGGGTCTGTAATTGCAATGATAGTGGGAGATTGATGTCCTCCGCCAGTAGGTGCGTAAGTCCCCGCTTCCAGTACAGCGTCCAACGCCTCGGAAGGGACAGGTTGCGGTTTGTAAGCCCGTACACTACGGCGCGTCTTGATCAGAGATAAGAAGTTGTTTTCCATAAAAAATCATCCTCCATTCTGTCAACATTTCCGAGATGCAGGCAACAAAAAAGCCACACAACTATCATAAGACAGTTGTGTGGCAAAAAGATGACCGAATCCGGAAAAGTCCACTCAAATTTTACGTCTATTATTATAGCGAGCTTTCGGGAGACTGTCAAGTATCAATCTTTACGGAATTGTGGCGGCTGTCTGTTGCTTTTTGTGTTACTTTATGGCACATGAGCATTCTCTCTCGGCATGAAGCAGCGGCTCGGCATAGCGATCGCACTGGCAGGGAATCCTGACTTTCTCATCCTCGACGAACCTGTCAACGGACTGGACCCCCAGGGCATCATTGAGGTGAGGGAACTGATCCTGAAGCTGAACCGGGAGAAAGGGATCACCTTTCTCATATCCAGCCACATTCTGGATGAGCTCTCCCGCCTCGCCACCCACTACGGTTTCATCGACAGCGGGCACATGGTAAAAGAAATGAGCGCCGCCGAACTGGACGCTGCCTGCCGCAAATGTATCCGCGTACAGGTATCCGACGTCCGTGCCCTCTCACGGGTACTCGATGAAATGAATCTGGAATACAGTATCCTCTCCGATACAATGGCGGACATCTTCGCCAAAATCAACATATCACAGCTTGCGCTCGCCCTTGCAGATCAAGGATGTGACATCATCTCTCTTGATGAGCGCGAGGAAAGCCTTGAGAGCTATTATGTCAATCTGATCGGAGGAGGAAATCGAAATGAGTAGACTGTTATCCGCGGACTTCGCGAGATTAAAGAAGAATAAATTTTTCTGGATCTGTATGATCGGGATGTTTTTATTAGGATTATTCATGGCGGCAATGCACTATATTGCCATGCAGGAATATGGGGAGAATAAGCCTCAGATCACAAGTATCCTGTTTAGCTACGCACTTGTAGTTGTTTTTCTTATCCCTGCCTTTGTAAGCCTTTTCGTCGGTACCGAATACAGCGACGGAACCATACGGAATAAAATGATCATCGGACACACAAGAAGCCGCATCTACCTGTCCAATCTTATTGTCTGCTCTATTGCCGGACTGGTATTTTGCACTTGCTACCTCATAGGTGTATTTGCCGTCGCACTGCCTCTCTATACTATCGATACCGATATTTTAAAAGGCATTATGATATTAATTCTGTGCAGTTTTGTTATGTCCATCGCATTTACTGCATTGTGCGTCCTGACCGCAATGCTGTGCCAGAACAAGGCTCTGACTGCGGTCGTCAATATTCTGGCCGCCTGCTTCCTGCTGGTTATGTCGATCTACATTATGAACAAGCTGAGCGAACCCGAAGTATATCCTGGTTATTCTGTCATAACGGACTCTGGCGAAGTTGAGGTATTAGGAAATGAGCCCAATCCCGATTACCTGAGAGGAACAGAACGGGAAATATACCAGTTTTTCAACGATTTCATCCCCACAGGTCAGGCGGTCAATATCACACAGGCCGGCGGATATAATCATCCGTCGGCTGAAATTCATCCTATATCCGCTGCCATTTCATACCATTCTTCTGTTTCCTTTTCTTCCCGGCTGTTTACATAAACAGTCATTCCGTCCTCCAGCCGGACTTCTAATATCGGTGAGTAACCCTTATACAGAAACATCATGCATTTCCCGGTTTCTTTACCACGGAAATGCCCGATATTGACTTTGTCCGTACTCCCGCCGTTCGTCCTTGTGTAATCGTCCTCCGGAAGTGCATCGATCAGCTCCACTGACGCAATCTCATCTTCTCTGAACTCACAGTCATATCCCGCCGCTTCCACCGAGCATACACCGCCCGATTCGACGAAAGTAACTTCTGCATTGTCAAAGGAAGCGATAAGACTGAATGTCCATATAATAATGGCAGGTACAAAAATGATTGTCGCCGCATATAAGATCACACCAGCTTTTTTCACGCCCGGGCGTCCCCAGTTGAACGAGTAATTCATACTGTTGAACCGGTCCTGAACAAGGATATGCCTGTCATCCGGATTATTGTACCACCCGTATTTCCAGTACTCATCGTCATCCGTATAATAGGCTTCCTGATCTGACTCCAGAATTGCTTTTCGTTTCCTGACAGAGGATGCAATTGGTATCAGAAGCGCCGCCGCTCCGCCAGTGAGCAGGATGGAATAGACAACATAGATCCATGCCGGCAGATTCGGTCCTGCAATATAATATCCTGCCGCCATAAATACCCACGCTGCGCCATTGGTCCACGACGCATATACCAGTCCGGACGTCCAGGCTCGCTTAGTCAGACGGTTTACAGTCAGATTAATATCTGAGTTCTCGCTGTATACCCGGTTGGACTGCGACATGATCCCGATATGGAGCGCCATAAACAAGATACATAATCCCACTCCCGTTCCGTACATGATCCAGACCACCTCAAGCTCGGCAGGATCCATCCCGTATCTTTGATTCATCCCAAGAACGAAAAACACGGTCGCCGCAGTCAGAATAATCACAGGCAGATGCCACTTCCAGTCAACGGCAAGCCTGTCTGAAGCGGCAGACACAGATGTATCAATCCGAACCATCCTCCGGCTGCTTTCTTTCACCCAGCCGCGCCTGATCTTCAATCTGTACATCTTCCGGTGCGGGATAATGATCAGATAATAAAGTCCTCCGATATATTCTGCAAGCCAAATGGTCCATGCAACAATAAATATGAGGAAATCCCACAGACTCAGAAAACAGACCAGAATACCGAGCATCAGATTAATCCCCTGAAACCTCTTCCAGTTTTTCTCTTGTCTGGTACAGAGCTCCGCCACCTCCGGATCGCTGACACAGTCGGGAGGGATATGTACTCCGAGCAGCATTCCTTCCCGATATTCACCCTGCTTTCCGAAAGAAAACCAGCAGATCGGCACGATCAGGAGATCACACATGAGAAAAATGAAAAACATAATAAGATTCATAGCGCTCCCCCGCTTTCCGCCGGACTATAATTCTCCGGGCTCATACTCTCGAACATCGATTCACAGATTCTCAAGAATTCGTCTTTCCCCATACCTTTCAGGCAGGCTTCCGCGGACAGGAGTTCCAGTTCTGCAGTCAGTTTTTCCCGAAATATTCCGTCTCCCCGTCGAACCGGACATATGACAGCTCCTTTTCTCCTGTTAATCTCAATAAAACCTTCTGCTTTTAATATCTGGTATGTCTTATTGACTGTCATATTGTTGATCCCCGCGTCCAGAGCCATCTGCCTGACAGACGGCAGGGACTCTCCGGCTTTCAGCTCCCCTTTCCCGATTCCTGTAACGATCTGGTTACGCAGCTGCACATAGATTGGAACATTGCTGCTCATATCAAGAGATATAATCATACGGCTCACCTCTTTCTCTGAACACACATCATGCTGGTTTCAAAACTCTTTATACATAAAAAGTATCATCTGTAT
>DYCJ01000226.1 GCA_019418195.1 Clostridiales bacterium
GACTTAATGTTAGCCAATCTGTACACCTCCATATACAACATGAAATTTCAAATGTAGATCATGTGTTCCAGCAGATTCGGACACGGACGCTCCGCTGAAACATACTCATTTATTTTATGCTAACAGGAATGGCTTGTCAATACATATTTTGAGAAATATTGAGAAATATAGTAATAGTTCAGCCGTGTAAGCCTGACAGTACGGCTTCAGGAATATCGCATACTGAACGGTTTGTTAAACAGCAACAACAGGAGTAACAAAAAGTGAGGACGGACTATGTTGAGAAATTACAGCGTGAGGACAGACCTTGCATTGGAGGAAAAAGAAAGATTTGAATCGGATGATGTAGAAATCCAGGGAGTCGTGCTCGAAGAAGATTATGACGAGGAGCAGGAGCTCCGTGTGACCCGTGTGGAGATCCGGACAGAAAACGGAGCAAAAGCAATGGGAAAGCCGACAGGCACATATCTTACACTGGAGACTCCGAATCTGGCACTTCCCGACGATGAGAGCCACATGAATATTGCAGCCAGATTATGTGAGTATATCAGAGAATTGGTGAGAAAGAATGCACGAGGAAAAGAAAAAGATCTTTCAGTGCTGGTCGTAGGACTCGGAAACCGGGAAGTGACACCGGATGCACTGGGACCTTATGTGGCGGATCATCTCTCCGTGACAAGGCATATTGTGAAAGAATATGGTAAATATGCCATGGGACTGGAACACGCAAATATGATAAGTGCCATAGTGCCGGGAGTTATGGGACAGACGGGAATGGAAAGCACAGAGATTGTCCGGGGGATCGTAAAAGAGACACATCCGGATATGGTGATCGCTGTCGATGCATTGGCGGCACGCAACAGTAAGCGTCTGAACCGGACAGTGCAGATCGCAGACACCGGAATCCATCCGGGATCCGGCATAGGCAATAACCGGACCGGACTGACCGAAGAGTCGCTGGGAGTTCCTGTCATCGGCATCGGGGTACCCACAGTGGTAGACGCTGCCACGATCGTAAATGATACGATGGAAAATTTTATCGCAGCACTGGAGTCATCAGACTCGTTAAAAGGCGTGGGGGAAGTTCTCAGATCCTATAATGCAGGAGAAAAGTATGAGTTTGTAAAAGAACTGATCGCTCCCCATCTGAACGGGATGTTTGTGACACCAAAAGACGTAGATGAAATGATCCATCAGATCAGTCATACGATCTCTGAAGCTCTTAACATGCTGTTTGCGGGCGGAGAAGAGGAAATGGCATGACCAGTCAGTCATATCGGCTTTGACAGAGGCATACAATTTCAGGAGAACAAAAAGGAGAATGCTGCCGTACAATGAAGAGGACAGCCCGGAGAAATTTAAGACAGGCAATAACGGCAGCATCTGCCGCTATTTTCACCGCATTTTTAATATATACCGCTTTTTCAGAAGACGGAAGTGACTGGAAATACCACATTCAGAAGCGCATACTTCTCCAGGCACAGCAGATGTATCTTCCGGCCTTAAGCTGGGTCAACCGCGCGCTGGAGAAAGGGATCGATGAATGGATCAGGGAGAAAGCACTTACATGGATCCCGCTTATAAGTTATACAGAGGATCACCCTGTATATGACGCTTCAATAGAGGATGAGGAAACACTTGCCAGGATCCTGGAAGCGCAGGCTAATGATGAGAATGTTGTGGATGAGAACGGAAACCTGATCGGAGAACCGGATGAATCCGAAACAGATGCTGCTGCAGCAGCGCCTTCAGTAGACACGTCGATAGAGAAACTCAGAGATTTCGAGTACCTGCTGGGTAATTTTTATACTGTTGACAGTTCTACTATGATCGATTCAGACTTATTAAATGCAGATGACCTGCTTGGCCGCAGTATGAAGATAGATACCGGAACAGATGGTCCGAAAGTGCTGATCTATCACACCCATTCCCAGGAAGAATTTGCCGATTCCACGCCCGGCGATACATCCACCAGTATAGTAGGTGTGGGAGAGTACCTGACACAGCTCCTGAACGAGAAAGGAATCGAGACGATCCATGATATGGGTGTCTATGATATTATCAATGGCAAGCTGGACCGGAGTAATGCATATGAATATGCAGGAGAAGCAGTGGAGAAGGTTCTGGCAGAAAACCCGACGATTGAAGTGGTGATCGATCTGCACAGGGACGGAGTCGCGGAAGGAACCCATCTGGTCACAGAGATCAATGGAAAACCAACGGCAAAGATCATGTTTTTCAACGGACTGAGCCGGTCCCGTACGAATGGAAATATTGATTATCTGCCGAATCCGTACATACAGGACAATCTTGCGTTCTCCCTGCAGATGCAGATTGACGCAGAAAACAAGTATCCGGGCTTTGTTCGCCACATTTATCTGAGGGCCTACCGATATAATCTGCACCTTATGCCAAAGTCTCTGCTCGTTGAGGCCGGAGCGCAGACAAACACTGTGGAAGAGATGATGAATGCCATGGAAGTGCTCTCCGAAATGCTGGAAGATGTGCTTGTCGGAGAATAACTGACAGCACGTAACAGTTCAGCGGAGCTGTTATTAATGCTTGAAAACCATAAGGACTGGTGATATATTATGTAATGGATTGTCCTGCGCTCATGCAGGATACGGCGAAGTATGATGCTTTTGCACCCGGCATTTAAGAGCCGGCATGTGGGTGCACAGGCATAAAGAAGGAGAAGGTAAATGGCAGGTAAGAATACATATGATGCGGGCAGCATAGCTGTACTGGAAGGTCTTGAGGCTGTCCGCAAGCGTCCGGGAATGTATATCGGAAGTGTCTCCACAAAAGGTCTGAACCACCTGATCTATGAGATCGTGGACAATGCTGTGGACGAGCATCTTGCGGGTTTTTGTACAGAAATACATGTTACACTGGAAAAAGACGGATCGGCTACTGTGTCAGACAATGGGCGCGGTGTTCCGGTGGATATGCATGAAAAAGGAGTTTCAGCAGCCCGCCTCGTATATACGACACTTCATGCCGGGGGAAAATTTGACGATTCTGCATATAAGACCAGCGGCGGCCTCCACGGTGTAGGCTCCTCTGTTGTAAATGCTCTTTCAACATATATGGATGTAAAGATCAGCAAGGACGGTTATATCCACCATGACCGGTATGAGAAGGGCGTGCCTGTGATCGACCTGGAAGACGGCCTGCTGCCCAAGATCGGCAAGACGAAAAAGACAGGAACAACAGTGAATTTCCTGCCGGATGATACGATCTTTGAAAAGACAAGATTTCGGGCTGAGGAAGTCAAGAGCAGGCTTCATGAGACGGCCTACTTAAATCCTGAACTTAAGATCATCTTTGATGATAAGCGGCTGGAAGAGCCGGAACATATCGAATATCACGAACCGGAAGGAATCATCGGATTTATCAGGGATTTAAATAAGAAGAAAGAAGTACTCCATGATCCGGTCTATTTTAAAGGAAGTGCGGACGGGATCGAGGTGGAAGTGGCGCTTCAGTATGTAAATGAATTCCACGAAAACGTACTTGGATTCTGTAACAATATTTACAATTCAGAGGGCGGGACCCATCTGACCGGATTTAAGACTACATTTACTACGGTCATGAACCAGTATGCAAGAGAGCTGGGAATCCTGAAAGAAAAGGATGCCAACTTTACCGGGGCGGATATCAGAAACGGAATGACGGCGATCGTGTCCATCAAGCATCCGGACCCAAGGTTTGAAGGGCAGACAAAGACAAAGCTGGACAACCCGGACGCGGCGAAGGCTGTGAGCAAAGTGACGGGCGAAGAGATCGTCCGCTATTTTGACCGGAATCTGGACACACTGAAATCAGTGCTCTCCAGCGCCGAGAAAGCGGCGAAGATCCGGAAGACAGAAGAAAAAGCGAAGACAAACCTCCTTACGAAACAGAAATATTCCTTTGACAGCAATGGGAAACTGGCAAACTGTGAGAGCAGGGAC
>DYCJ01000227.1 GCA_019418195.1 Clostridiales bacterium
GAGAACGGCATATACGGTCCAGCAGCCCGCTTCTTACCACACTGCCGCTCCCGTAGTGGACAAGCACTTTCCGGCATCCCTGCTCTGCCACAAGCTGCCCGGCCTGACCCTCGGTTCCTTTTCCAAACACAACTTTAGTCGGTGTATAATACTGAAAATTCTCCATGCATCCTTCTCCTTTTCCGTCTTTCTGTAATGTTTTTTTAACTCTTTGCCGCAGCACTCGCCTGACAGCGAATCTACACAATTTCAATCTGGCACATCTTCATTGCCTCCGCCGCCTGTTCATGGCTCTGAGGCGTCACGCCTGCACAGCATGAAATATCAACCTCGACCGGTATTTCCGGCAGATACGCCTTCAAAAGCAGCGCATTGGAAATCACACAGATATCTGTACACAGCCCGACCAGCGTGATCTTTTCAACCGGCTCCACAGTATCATTTAACTGCTTTACATATTCACCCAGTTCCACACTTCCAAACGTGGGCTTATCGATGACCCTGAATTCCGTTTTACTCCTTAGGGCTTCTTCCACTTCCCCATTGATCTGCCACCCTGGTGTATCTTTCACACAGTGCACGACCGGAAGATGCTTTCCCTCTGCGCTCTCAAGATAATTCTCCGCGTGAGTATCGCGCGTAGCGATCACCTTTCCGTCAAACTTACGTATCTTCTCCACAACGTCCGGGACGATCGCAACGGCCTCTTTCGTACCGAGGGAACCGTCGATAAAATCCTTCTGCATATCTACTACAACAAGTATCTCCATCTTTTTTCTCCTTTCCTTAATTCTGCCACGCCTTTCCCAGAATCTCAGCTGTGGGCTTCTGCCGCAGTCCCCTGTTTTATCTGTACCTCAAATCGTAATAAAAGATGTACTGCTGCATGACTCCCGCGCAGCCTTTGTATCTCTCAAACGGAAAACCTCCCGGATAATGGAGCTCCAACGCCTTCTTAATATGCGTATCCACTGGAAAGGCATCCATCTGGTGCAGGGCAAACAGGCAGATACAGTCAGCCACCTTGCCGCCAATGCCGGAAAGCTTCATAAGCTCTGTGCGCGCTTCCATATATTCCATTTCTTTCAGGGCATCCAGATCGATCCCGCCCCCGGCAATCATCTTAGCGGTCTGACAGATATATTTACTTCGATATCCCAGTTTCAGTTCTCTTAATTCCTCTTCTGTCGCCTGTGAAAGTTCCTCAGCCCTGGGAAATGTATAATACATCCCTCCGTCCGGCGTCTCACATCTCTTCCCGTACCTTTCACTGAGGGTTCGGATCAGGCCTTTGATGCGGGGAATATTATTCTGCTGGGAGAGGATAAATGTAATGATCATCTCCCACGTATCCTGCCTGAGGATCCGGATGCCGCTGCCAAACTCAGCAGCGCTTTTCAGATAATCATCCTGCTCATCGATCTGGTCTATATAATCCGAATAAGACACCGAAAGGTCAAAATACTCTTTCCAGAATGTTTCATATTCTTCCTGCGTACAGTACAGGAGCGTCTCTCCATATGCATTTGCATTTCCATCTCTGTCTGCTGTCTCCGACGGGTTTCCCCGGATCCCGATCTTCAGGTACCTGCTGCCCGCCAGCAGCTCATATGTATCCTTTGAAACAGCGTCCAGCCGGAAACACTGCCCGGACTCACAAATCTGAGGAATGGAGAAACAGTTATTCTCTATCGTAACCATGCTGTCTTCCACTTTCTATCGTACTATCCACAATTCCTGCGTTTAACGTGATTATTATAACACGATTCTCCATCCCGAAAAAGTATGAAAAAGCGGCCAGCTATGTTATACTCACCCTATAAGAACATTTAATTACTAAAAGGCACCTGCAGCATTTTACCTGTAGAAAGGGGAAATCATGGCAAGAAAGATCGAAGTCATAGACTATCGTCCCGAATGGGCGGCTATGTTCAAAGAAGAAGCGAAAAAGATCAAAAAGACACTTGGCAAAAACTGCATCGGAATCTATCACATCGGAAGTACAGCGGTCAAGGGCCTGGCAGCCAAGCCGATCATCGATATCATGCCGGTCGTAAAAGACCTCTCCCTTGTCGATGCACACAATAAAGAATTCGAAGCCTTGGGCTACGAATGCAGAGGTGAATTCGGCATTCCCGGAAGAAGATTCTACGCCAAAGGCGGTGATAACCGGACGCATCACATCCATATATTTGAGCAGAGCAATCAGACTGACATCCAGCGCCATATCGCCGTGCGGGATTACCTGAACTCCCATCCGGATACAGCAGCAGAATATGCCGCCTTGAAGAAAAAACTGGCGGCGGAATTTCCCTATGACAATGACGGCTACTGTGACGGCAAAGAAGAATACATGAAATCACTGGAGAAAAAAGCCCTCCGCTGGCAGGCAGAAACAGATAACAGCAGGCAGGAATAATCCCCGCCTGCTGTTATCTGTTTTTCCGTCTATTCCCCGCTGTTTCCCAGCGTCTGGTCTATGATACTCCGCATGATATTCTCTGTCATCTGTCCGGGAACATAGCCATATACATTTCCGTCCTTATCGATCATAAACGTGGTGGGGAACGCCGAAATTCCGTACCGGGTGAACATTTCCCCGCCCGCATCCATGAGCACCGGGTAGGTGTATCCGTTTTCTTCCATAAAATCAGCAATCTCCTCCGCTGAACCTTCCTGCCCGATTCCCGGTCCTGCGATCCCCAGTATAACAACTTCCGCATCCTCTCCCTGTGCCGAATACTCTTCATAAAGTTTCTGGATATCCGGCATCTCATTGCGGCATGGACCGCACCAGGTCGCCCAAAAGTTCAGAAAGATCACTTTCCCTTTATAATCGGAAAGCGTATGTGTATTTCCAAACTGGTCCGTAAGTTCAAGATCCGCCAGAGGAGCAGGCGTCAGCTGTTGCTCTGACTCTTCCGTCTCCTGCGCCGTACCGGACTGTACCGTAGAAAGATATCCTGTGATGTCATTCATCTTTCCTGTAAACATAAGCACACCCATAAGGATCATCAGCACGCCGCCAATCTTGACCGTATAGCGGACTGCCTTCATATGCCTGCGGAAAAATCCCAGCAGCTGCGCCGTAAATATCCCTGCCGCCAGAAAAGGAAGAATAAAGCCGAGCGTATATACTCCGATCAAAAGAAATCCAAGTGCTTCCGTCTGCGCGCTTCCTGCCATCAGAAGTACACTCGTGAGTGCCGGTCCAACGCACGGCGTCCACGCAAAGCTGAACGCAAATCCCATGATCAGTGCGGTGACCGGCGACATAGTCATCTTTTCAAGGCGCAGCGGAATGCGGCGCTCTTTGCCGAGTACGGAAGAGTTTCCGAACACACCGAGCTGGTACAGTCCGAACAGTATGATCAGCACACCGCCGATCCTTGCAAAGAGCATCCTGTGTTCACCGAAAAAGTTTCCGGCAACCGAAGCCCCCAGACCGAGGACGAAAAAGGCGCCGCTGATCCCCAGAGCAAAGAACAGAACCCGGACAAACAGTTTAATCTTTGCAGCCGCTGCCGATGCGCCGGCTTCCTCTTTTTCTGTTCCATTCAGCCCGGAGTTCAGTCCTCCGGAAAGATAGCCCAGATAAAGCGGTACGAGAGGGAGTACGCAGGGCGAGAAAAAGCTGAGCAGCCCCTGTACAAATACCGTGATTGCGGATATTCCTGTCTCTATTGTAAATCCCATATCAATTATAATCTCCTGTTCGTTTATTCCTGCACTGTATATGATATCCGCGGTGATGTATCCCTTATAACTGTCAGGTAAAGAGAGCATACCATATTTCCGGCCGGTCTGACAGTGATATTGTCACTTTTTTTCTGATAAAAATAGGCTTCGCCTATTCAGCTCCCCCTGCCCCTCAATCATGAGGGGTTAGGGGTTCCCTTTTGTTACTTTTTCTTGC
>DYCJ01000228.1 GCA_019418195.1 Clostridiales bacterium
CCATGATATCTCCCTGTGACGAATCCTGATCCAGCATAAACAGAATCTGATCCCTCTTTTCTGCAGGTACTGCATCTATAATTGCTTTGAAATCTACGATCCCCTGTCCGCAGGCAACACTGATGGTCTCACGATCCTTTGTCTTATAGTCGCTGCAGATATCTTTCATGTGGATGCACAAAATGCGGTCAATCCTCTCCCTGATGAATTCCGCCGGATCTATCCCCATATAGGCAAGCCATCCGGTATCAATTTCCAGCATCAGTTCATCCGGAGTACACAGTTCCATAAAAATATCAAGAATATATTTATCTTTTCCGTCACGGTCACAAACTTTCTGCAGTTCGTATTCATGATTATGCTTTACAAGCTGAACATGATACGGACGAAGTTTTGCAGCAGTCCGCTTCAGAAAATCAATATGGTCATATACCGCATCCAGATCTTTAAATCCGGGCACATTAACAACCGCATAGCGGATCCCGTTCTTCTGAAAATATTTTCCCATCTGATCCGCCTGTTCTTCGAGTATCTGATCAAACACAAACATTCCCGGAATCGTCATGCCGACAGTATGCATATACTCCAGCCGTTTTTCCATGTTTTCCGGATCCCAGTATGATTTGCCAGCCTGTTTTTCACAGATATCCAGAAGTTCCCGGCCTGCTCCCCAGTCTCCGCAGGGTTCAAGAAAAGCACAGCCGGCCTCATGCAGCGCATCTACAGTCCCTTCAAAATTTTCTCCCATCTGTCCAATAATACTTATTGCATTTGTTCCAAATTTCATTTTCGATTCCTCCTGAATTTTTTAATCGTCTTCGACTCTAATATTTAAAAATAAGACCAGTCTGAAACGACTGGCCTTTCATTCTATTCTCCTGATTTATGATCCAAGAATCTCATAACGTTTATTGATAGCAAGCGCCGGATCTTCCGGTACATCTACCGGTACAATATCATCCGGGATGCTGATCGTATCCACATTTTTAAGTTTTTCCAGATCAAACTGAGGAAGCCATTCTTTCTCGGCAATAAACATTTCATTGACCATTTCACGGATTTCTTTCAGTGTCAGTACAGCGCTTGTAAGCGGATCCATAGCGACAGCCCAGTACGCAAGTTCAGTATCACCGGTAAGAGCAGCCTCAGCGGCAAGATCCTGAACCGTAATATTTGACATGTTCATTGCGGCGCACTGTTTTGGCAGATCGCCGATATAAGTTGGATGATATCCGGACTTATCCGCATATACCGGAACTTCTACAGTAGCATTTTTCGGAAGATTTGTGATAAAACCGTTATTCGGTACGTTTCCGCTGAACTTAAACGGTTTTCCCGTTATGATAGCTTCAATGATATATGAACAGTATTCTTTCGATCTCGGTTCCAGTTCTCCGCTCTCGATAGACAGTACATCTGTATTTTTAAATTTCTCCTGGATCATGCGTTTAAACTTGAGATAAGCTCCCGTTTCACCTCCGAACATGGGCTCATCACAATATGTATCCAAAGCTTTCTGTTTTTTACGGAACCACGGAAGATACTCCGAAAGATGTCCCGAAGACTCTGTCATAAAATAACCGCACTGCCGCATGACTTCGCCACGGACTTTCTCATTCTTATAGTACTCCGGTTTTTCCATATTTGCCTTCAGAATCGGATACAAATCCTCACCATTATGCTCCAGCTTCAAGAACCAATCCATGTGATTGATTCCTGCGTTGACATAATCAATCTCATCCTTGGGAACTCCTGTATACGCAGAGATCAAATCCATTGTCGTCTGCACGCCGTGGCATAATCCTACGACTTTCATTCCTGTCCCTCTGTGAAGTGCCGTGCACATTGCACCCATAGGGTTCACATAGTTGAGGACATATGCATCCGGGCACAATTCTTTCATATCGTTCCATGTTTCCAACATGACGGGCACCTGACGGAACAGACTGAATACGCCTCCCGGCCCCATAGAATCTCCAATGCATTGCTTCACACCGTATTTTAGCGGTATTTCAATATCATAGGAGTATGCTCTGTTTCCTCCCACATAAAAAACAAGGATAACAAAATCCGCACCATCCAGTGCCTCTCTGCGGTCTGTTGTACATTTGATCACAGCATCTATGTTATTTTTCTCTATAATCTGATCTGCATATTGCTTCATTTTCTCAAGTTTCCACATTGTGGGCCCCATCAGCATATATGTACTGCCTGCCATGCATGGCGTGCCAAACATATCGTTCAAAAACTGTTTTGTAAATACAAGACTTCCTGCACCAATAATAGCTACTTTACTCATGACTGCTCCTCCTTTTCATATTTATAATTTTCTTTCCCGGCGTCACCGTCATCTGAACTGAATATTATGCTGCTTCTTTTTCTGTACCCCGCCGGTGTAGTTCCTACAACACGTTTAAAGATTTTCCCAAAATAGCTTGGACTTCTAAACCCGCACATCAGACCAATTTCTTCGACATTTTTTTCCGGATACTGTTCCAAATATATTCTGGCCCAGCCGATCCGGATAATATTCAGATACTGCATGATCGTGTAATTTGTTTTCTGCCTGAATAACGCACAGAGATAATCCTTGGACAAACTGACGTGTTCAGATAACATATCCAGAGAAAGATCTTGCCTGAAGTTTTCTTCCAGATATTCCATAATCTTATTGATAACAGAATATTTCTGATCAGGTATTCCTTTTTCCATAATCTGGACATTAACAGCCATATCCATCAAAAAACTGTATCCTTCTTTTGACAGGTATCGCTGTACATCTTCGTCACATCGCTCTTTCAGGCTGATCATCCTGTGTATGGACCGGGGAAACAGTTCCCTGTCCTTTACCAGATATACACCCGGATCTTTCATTTTTATGGTATCCATGAGCTGCCCACATAATACTCCGGTAAAACCGATTACATGGATAATCCACTCTTCGGACATCTGGCGGTAGGAATGGGGTATGTCAGGCGGTATAAAGAACGTCTGCCCCTCATTTACAATATGCCTTATGCCGTTCTCGACAAACTCACCTTGTCCTTTCTTTACATAAAGCCACTGATAATATGGCATTCCATTACTTCTGATCACCGGTTCTTGTCGATAATTCTCTCCGAGCAGACAGACAAGAAGGGGGATTTTCTGTAGTTCTTCATTTGAAAACTGAAACGAATACAGCATATATCTGTCTCCTATGGCTGGTCATTTAACAAAACTGAAGTGATTGATCCGTATACTGAATAATCTCAATTTTATTTCCATCCGGATCATGTATCCACATCCCTATATTTCCGTCCACACTGTAATCAACTTCCACATCAATGTCGATGCCTTTTTCTTCGAGTTCGGCCCGTGTATCCTCGATATTCTCCACGATCAAAGCCATATGCTGATAATTTAACATCGTATCATCGGGAATATTGTAATTTGAAGCGCTGCCTGCATCAAACAATTCTAAGAACTGACGTTCTTTGATCTGAAGGTAAACGAACCATATTTTTTCAGAAAGCGGCTCCAGTTTTTTTATTGCATCCTCCGGCACGGCATATCCATGATCTATTGCCCGGCGGCGCATAGCGTCCGCAAGATCCCCGTAGGTCATAGTAAATTTCTTTGTAAATCCTAATATTTCACAGTAAAAATCAAGCGATTTTCCGAGATCCTTGCACCTAAAAGCCAAATGACCGAGTTCCCGTATTTTCATATCCTCATCTCCTTTTATCTGTCGTTTCAGATCACAAATTCATTCCAGTTATCCAGCACTTCCGGTTTTTCACATATAGATTCGACTTTTTCGCATTTCCCCGTCTCACTGCTTTTCATAATCTGAAGAACAATATCAAGAACATGCAGGGAGAGATACTTATCTACACGACTCCTTTTTCCTTTCATAACAGC
>DYCJ01000229.1 GCA_019418195.1 Clostridiales bacterium
CTTTCTCTTTGGTCACATTAAAAGTCATGCTGTATGCGCACGGATACAGATTCATCTCATGAAGATCCTGATGCACATAGATGTTCGTCATGATACGCCGGCTGTACGGATTATTCTTCAGATCGTAGATCACACGGTCCGTCTGATCCATCATTCCTTCTTTATACTGATGTTTTACCCCCATCTGGTAGCCGTATGCTTTTCCGATCGATCCGGTCTCATCCGCCCAGCTGTCCCAGATATGGCTTTTCAGTTCATGAACATTGTTAGACTTTTTCTGCCAGATCCACAGCATTTCGTCTACACAGCTCTTGATAGCCGTGCGCCGGAGCGTGAGCGCCGGAAACTCTTTTGAAAGGTCATACCGGTTGATGACTCCGAATTTCTTGATCGTATAAGCGAAAGTGCCGTCCTCCCACACCGGGCGCACCTTCTCCCCTTCTGTACTTGTACCGTTATCAATGATATCCCGGCACATATCGATAAACACTTTATCTGCGTAACTCATAGTCTCCTCCTTTATCATGGATCTGCAATATTATACAGAAGCTTCTCCAGATTTTTCCTCAATGCATTAACCTCTCTTTTGGTCATCCCTCGCGTCAGCTCCCGATCCAGTTTTCTCCGGTCAATATCCATTCTCCTCTGGATGTCATATGCCTTTTCCGTAAGATAAATATTTTTCTTTCTCCTGTCATGCGCATTCGGCACGCATAGAATATAGCCTTTTTCATCCAGGCGCTTCAGGATCCCTGTCACGGTCGGATTTTTGAGATTCAGATTCTTCTCCACATCGCGCTGGCTGACCTCTTCCTTACTCGTACGGAAAAGATAATCCAGAACCGCACACTGCGATGATGTGATACCGAGCTTCTTTAACCGTTCATTAAGATCTTTCTCGTATACATTGTTGATCTGTTTTATCAGAAATCCGATCGGCTGGCTTCTTTTCTCCATCTGGGTACCTCACCTTGTCTGCTTTTCATTTACGGCAGCACATCTGCGGATCAACGCATCGTTTTTGTCCCGCATCGTCCTTAAAGCTGCGCCGGATCTGTCAATACTCGCGGATCACACTGCTGATCTCATAGATACTCTCCATCTGCTTCAGTTCCTCTGTGGCATCTTTCATATGCCGTTCTTTTACTTTCTCTGTCACGATGACCAGTTCCGCGCGGTCCGAATGTGCATTTTTCTGGACAACTCTTGCTATGCTCACTTTATGCTCTCCGAACACCTGAGCAATCCGGGCCAGCACACCCGGACGGTTCTTTACCTGCATGCGCAGGAAAAATTTATTCTGCACCTCGCCGAAGTCTTTTACCGGAATCTGCCGGTAACAGGTGCAGCTGATCCTTCCGGTACAATTATACATAAGATCTCTTGCCACGTCGATCACATCTCCGACCACCGCGCTGGCTGTAGGCATCTCACCGGCTCCCCTTCCGTAGAACATGGCATCGTCCACCGCATCACCGTGGATAAACACTGCATTGAAAGACTCTCTCACAGATGCAAGCGGATGATCCTT
Source organism: Clostridiales bacterium (assembly GCA_019418195.1). Lineage (GTDB taxonomy): Bacteria > Bacillota > Clostridia > Lachnospirales > Lachnospiraceae > Mediterraneibacter. Next base: position 1,532 of record DYCJ01000229.1, read on the forward strand.
TGACAGCATCACCGGATATACGCCCACTTCAATCCCGTCCACTGCATTACGTGCGACACCGAGCAGCTTGATCACACTGTCAAACTCTTTCGCATAGGCAATATCCGCCGCTGTGATCTTTGTAATGCCTTCTGTGTAAACATCCGAAAACACGACTCTCGAGTGAAATGCGATGGATGCCATGATCGCTACCTTGCGCCCTGCGTCAAGTCCTTCCACATCCGCTGTGGGATCAGCTTCGGCATATCCCAGCTCCTGCGCCCGTTTCAGCGCATCGTCGAATTCCATCCCATCCTCAAACATCTTCGTCAGGATATAGTTGGTCGTGCCGTTTACGATGCCAAGCACGTCTGAAATCTCATTGGCTGCCAGGCACTGTTTCAGAGGACGGATAATAGGAATACCGCCTGCCACTGCAGCCTCAAAAAGGAAATCTTTCCCATGTTCCCTGGCAGCGTCGAACAGCTCCCTTCCCTCCTCTGCGATCAGATCTTTATTGGCAGAGACTACATTTTTCCCGGCGCGCAGCGCCTCCATGATCATCGTCTTAGCCGGTTCCATACCGCCGATCACTTCAATGATGATCTGGATTTCTTCATCCTCAAGGATTTCTTTCCAGTCATCGGTCAGCAGACTTTCGTCCACTCCTTCTCTTTTTTTATTCTTATTATGGACAAGTATCTTCTTGATCTCCAGCTGCGCGCCGACTGTCTGTTCCATTACATCCGAGCGCATCCTGATCAGTTTGTATACACCGGTTCCGACTGTTCCAAGGCCAAGCAGGCCGATCTTGATCTTTTTCATCCAAACTCCTCTTTTCTGCATCCTGTTTCCGTTCAGTATCCACAGTATAGCATAGCGGTACTGTTCACCGCAATGAAAATCATTATCAAAGGTCGGATTTATGACTGCATAAAAATCCGACGATAAATCCTGCCAGCGCCGGACATACCCAGCCAACCCCCTGCTCTGAAAACGGAAGCAGCAAAGCAGCCGTCTCCGTGATCCTTTCGATCACCGGCAGCGAACTGATGTCATCCGGGAGCGCACGCAGGAAATCAAAAACAGCTCCAAATGCCGTAAAAGCCATCACACACTGATACACACCCTTTTTCCCATGGAAAAGCCGGTCTGAAAATGTCAGGGCGATAAGCACGATCGCCAGCGGATACAGGAACATCAGCACAGGCATGGAATATGCAATGATCGTATTGAGCCCCAGATTAGCGATCAGAAAGGACAGCACGCAGAATGCAGCCGCCCAGATCCGGTAAGAGGGGCCGCCGGGGAACAGCTTGACAAAAGTCCTGCCACAGCTTGTGATCAGACCTACCGCCGTCTTTAAGCATGCTACCGTAACTGTAACTGCAAGTATCAGCGCTCCGGCTGTTCCGAAATAATAACCGGCAATCTTTGCAAGAGCCTCTCCGCCGTTCTCCGAAGCAGGAAATACTCCCCGGCTCTGCGCGCCCATCACAGTGACCATCACATAGATCAGTGCCATCAGGAGAGAGCTGAAGAGACCGGCCTTCACCGTACTTTTCGCGATCTCTCCCGGTTCTTCCGCACCCAGCCCCCGTATAGCATCCACGACCACGATGCCAAATGCAAGTCCCGCAAGAACATCCATTGTATTATATCCTTCCAGCAGCCCGGTAAAGAAAGCTCCATGTACATATCCGCCTTCCGGCGCGACATCACGGATCGCTCCTGCCGGCGATGCCAGCGCTCTGACAAGCAGAATTCCCAAAAAGAGAAGGAACAGAGGATTGAGTACTTTTCCGATCCAAGTCATGATCTCTCCCGGCCGCAGTGAAAAAAACAGAACGAGAGCAAAAAAAAGAAACGAAAAGACCGCAAGTCCTGCTGTATGGGAAGCACCTGCCGTGATTCCCTCCACTCCGACCGTGTATGACACAGTGGCACATCTGGGAATGGCAAAAAAAGGGCCTATCGTCAGATACAGTGCACACGTGAAGAAAAGACCGTACCTTCTGCCCACCCGGCTGCTCAGCTCCAGCAGCCCGTCCTGACGGCTGATCCCCAGTGCAGCAACGCCCAGGAGCGGCAGGCCCACACCGGGGATCAGGAATCCTGCTGCTGCCTGCCACATATTACTTCCGGAAAGCTGTCCCATAGAGACCGGAAAAATCAGATTTCCCGCTCCAAAGAACATCCCGAACAACATGCTCGCAACTACTATGATTTCTCTTATTGTCAGCTTTTTCATGAACCTATTCTCCTGTACAGCGGGTATTGTCTGATAAAAGAAAAAGCACCTGAACCCCATTCCGGAATCTCAAGTGCTTAATTCAGAGCGACAGACGGGGTTCGAACCCGCGACCCCGACCTTGGCAAGGTCGTACTCT
>DYCJ01000023.1:0-2241 GCA_019418195.1 Clostridiales bacterium
GGACCGTCAGAGAGGTATCACTGTGTGGGACGGAGAACGGAAAATCCCTGCCGGGCGCCTGAGCCGGGGAACAGTGGAGCAGATTTATTTCTGTATCCGGATGGCGGCAGCGGAAATCCTGACGGAAGAGCCCGTTCCGGTCATCCTGGATGATGTATTTGCATTTTATGATGACAAAAGACTGGAATCTGTATTAAAATGGTTGAGTGGACAGGGAAAGCAGGTTATAATATTTACCTGTCACAGCCGGGAGAAAGAACTCCTGCGCAATATGTGATAAAGTTTTAGAAAGAAGAGTTTCAGATGAAGATAAATTTGCCGAGAAAAGTGCTGATGATCATTAATAATCTGCAGCTCCACGGTTACGAAGCGTATGCGGTGGGCGGCTGTGTGCGCGATTCGATCCTGGCCAGGAGACCGGAGGACTGGGATATCACGACATCCGCCCGTCCGGAGGAGATCAAAAAGCTGTTCCGCAGGACAGTAGATACGGGAATCGAGCACGGTACGGTCACGGTCCTGCTGGGCAAGGACAGTTATGAAGTGACGACGTACCGGATCGATGGAGCATATGAGGACAACAGGCATCCGAAAGAAGTGCGCTTTACGAATAATCTGGAGGAAGACCTGCGGCGCAGAGACTTTACGATCAACGCAATGGCGTACAACGATGAAGTACGTCTGGTAGATGCATTCGGAGGAATGCAGGATCTGAACCATCATCTGATCCGGTGTGTGGGAGACCCGAAGGAGCGCTTCTCCGAGGATGCCCTGCGGATATTGAGAGCAGTGCGTTTCTCCGCGCAGCTGAATTTTCCCATCGAGCCGAAGACAGCGGAGGCTGTGAGGGAGCTGGCGCCTGCTCTGAACAATATCAGTGCAGAACGGATACAGACAGAGCTTGTGAAACTGCTCATATCACCCCATCCGGAGCGCATTCAGGATGCGTATGAGCTGGGAATCACAAAAGTCATCCTGCCGGAATGGGATGCTATGGCGGGAGTGGAGCAGAATACTCCGCATCACAAATACGATGTGGCGAAGCATACGCTCTATGCGTTAAAAAATGTGAAACGGGATAAGATTCTCCGTTTGACAATGCTGTTTCACGATATGGGAAAACCGGCGGTCAGAACGACGGATGAAATGGGAAGAGATCATTTTAAAGGGCATGCGCTGGTCAGTGAGGAGATTGCCAGAAAGGTTATGCGCAGGCTGAAGTTTGACAACGACACGGTAAAGAAAGTGACCAGGCTTGTGTGTTATCACGATTACAGGATGGAGGCCACGCCGAAAAATGTCCGGCGTGCCATGAACCGGATCGGCGTGGAGCTTTTTCCTTATTATCTTGCCGTCAGGATGGCAGATGCCAAGGCGCAGAGTCCGTACCGCAGACGAGAGAAGATTGAAAATATCATTGCTGTGAGAAAGCTGTATCAGGAGATCCTTATCAATGATGAATGTATCACACTGCGCCAGCTCGCAGTGAGCGGAAGGGATCTGATGGAGCTTGGAATGCGGCCGGGCAGAGAGCTGGGCAGTATGCTCAGTGAACTCCTGGAATATGTGATCGATGATCCTGAACGCAACACCAAAGAAAAACTCTGTGCTTATGTAAAAGAAAAACTGGATTTGTAATCATACTCGGGCTGCCCCCGTCATACATTAGAGAGAGTCAGAATACGCGGTGACAGGGGGCAGCCATGAGAGAAGAATACGAACTGGAAGTATTGGATCGTTATGATATAGAAGTGAGGAGCACCCGAAAGATAAGGGGTGCGTTTTTTTGCGATACAGATGAGGGAACGATGCTGCTGAAAGAGACAAAGATATCCGGACAGCGCGCTCCCTTATTATATATGGTGCTCAACTGTCTGGAAGAACGGGGAAACGTAAAAGTTGACACTCCCGTGTTCACACGAGACGGGGAACTGCTTGTGGATTCACGGGACGGCAGGCGGTACATGCTGAAAAAATGGTATCAGGGGCGGGAGTGTGATGTCCGGCAGGAAAAAGAAGTACTCCGGGCTGTGGAGACACTCGCTGTACTGCATAATGAACTGGAGCGGATCACACCGGAAGCAGTACATTCAGCAGTACACTCCAAAACTCCGGAACTGTCAGTCCCGGGCAGATTACCGATCCTGCCGGTATCGATTCTCCCGGCAGGGAGGGATCCCGTGGATGAGATCCGACGGCATAACCGGGAACTGAAAAAAGTGAGAAGTTTTATCCGCGGCA
>DYCJ01000023.1:2251-18860 GCA_019418195.1 Clostridiales bacterium
ATCTGTTCCTGGAGAATTTTGAGAAAATGTATCAACTGGCGGAACAGGTTCTGTTCAGACTTGAGAGTTCGGGGTGCCCGGCTCTTTTTCAGACCGAGCTTGCAAGAGGGAGCCTGGCACATGGAGAATACAATTATCATAATATTCTTGTGATGGAATCAGGCATGGCGGTGACAAATTTTGAACACATGCATGCCGGGATACGAGTGCTTGATTTGTATTATTTTATTAGAAAAATAATGGAAAAGTATACATGGAAACAAAAAACAGGACAAAAAATCCTTGAGGCATATGAAAACACCCGGAAGCTCGGCTGGGAGGAAAAAGAATATGTGGGACTGCGTCTCGCCTATCCGGAAAAGTTCTGGAAAACTGCAAGCAGCTATTACCACTCGAATAAAGCATGGCTGCCGCAGAAAAACGTGGAAAAATTAGAATTGGCGGTAAGGCAGACAGAGGAAAAACGTGCTTTTCTGGAAAATATTTTTTCCATCAGTATCTAGCAAAGATTTATTGCTGTTTCAGCGGAAACATGGTATATTAGTACTGGATTTGTTGTGATTTTTCATGAAAAAATCAATAGAAAAATGGTAGGAGTGGTAAAAATGTATCAAAAAGACTATGAACGCTGGATGGCAGCAGATCTGGAAGACCCGGACCTGAAACCGGAATTATCTAAGATTGAAGGAAATGATGATGAGATCAAGGAGCGCTTCGCGGTAGCACTGAAGTTCGGAACAGCCGGACTGCGCGGCGTCCTCGGAGCAGGTACGAACCGCATGAATATCTATGTGGTGCGCCAGGCTACACAGGGACTGGCAAACTGGGTAAAGACCCAGGGCGGAACGCAGACAGTTGCGATCAGCTATGACAGCCGTATCAAGAGTGATGTATTCGCTAAGACAGCGGCAGGCGTACTCGCAGCCAACGGTATCAAAGTAAGGATCTACGATGCACTGATGCCGGTGCCGGCACTTTCATTTGCGACACGGTACTATAACTGCAATGCAGGTGTCATGGTCACAGCATCCCACAATCCTGCAAAATATAACGGATACAAAGCATATGGACCGGACGGATGCCAGATGACAGACGATGCGGCTGCGATCGTATACGAAGAGATCCAGAAGACAGATGTGCTTACAGGCGCGAAATATATGTCCTTCGCACAGGGTGTTGAGGAAGGGCTGATCCGCTTTGTAGGCGATGACTGCAAGAAAGCGCTTTACGATGCTATCGAGTCCCGTCAGGTACGTCCGGGCCTCTGCAAGACAGCCGGACTCAAACTGGTATACAGTCCGCTGAACGGCTCCGGACTGATCCCGGTGACACAGGTGTTAAAAGACATCGGTATCACTGACATCACGATCGTGCCGGATCAGGAGTATCCGAATGGTTACTTTACAACCTGCAGTTATCCGAACCCGGAAATCTTTGCAGCGCTTGAGCAGGGACTTAATCTTGCGAAAGAGACCGGCGCTGACCTGATGCTGGCGACAGATCCGGATGCGGACCGCGTGGGCATCGCGATGAAATGCCCGGACGGCTCCTATGAGCTGGTGAGCGGAAATGAAGTAGGAGTACTGCTTCTTGATTATATCTGCGCAGGACGTATTGAGAAAGGTACAATGCCGGAAAAACCGGTGGCAGTGAAATCCATCGTATCCACTCCGCTTGCCGATGCAGTGGCTGAGAAATATGGTGTAGAACTTCGCAGTGTCCTGACCGGATTTAAGTGGATCGGTGATCAGATCGCACAGCTCGAGGAAGCGGGAGAGGTTGACCGCTTTATCTTCGGATTCGAGGAGAGCTACGGATATCTTGCAGGACCGTATGTGCGTGATAAAGATGCAGTTATCGGATCTATGCTGATATGCGAGATGGCAGCTTACTACAGGAGCATCGGAAGTTCTCTTAAGCAGAGGCTGGAAGAAATCTATGCAGAGTACGGCCGCTATCTGAATAAAGTTGACAGCTTTGAGTTCCCGGGCTTAAGCGGAATGGACAAGATGTCCGGCATCATGCAGGGACTGAGAGATAATCCGCTGACAGAGATCGCGGGATATAAAGTCACATCCGTGACAGATTATCAGAAACCTGAAGAGACAGGGCTTCCGGCAGCGAATGTATTGATCTATAAATTGGAGAATAATGAGACTGTCATTGTCCGCCCGTCAGGTACAGAACCGAAGATCAAAATCTACTATACAACACTTGGAAAAGACTTAGCTGAAGCAGAGCAGGAAAAGGAAAAACTGGCGGATGCTCTGAAACCGGTCATGGCATAGAATAATACCGTAAAAAACGGTGAAAATTCTTGACAAAGCATGGTGAAACCGTTATAACAATACATAAAGGCGGAAAATGCGGCTGTTTGGGGCATTTTCCCCTTTAAAATCAGAATAGAAATTGTATGTACGTACAATAAAGAGGAGGAATTAATCCATGAACAAAACAGAATTGATCGCAGCTATTGCAGAGAAAGCAGAAATTTCCAAGAAAGATTCTGAGAAAGCTCTTAAAGCTTTTGTTGACGTAGTTACAGAGCAGCTTAAAAATGATGACAAAGTTCAGCTTGTTGGATTCGGAACATTTGAAGTGAGCAAGAGAGCTGCAAGAGAGGGAAGAAACCCGCAGACAGGTAAGACAATGAAGATCGCAGCTTGCAAGGCTCCGAAGTTCAAAGCAGGAAAAGCTTTAAAGGATGCTATCAACTAATCTCAGATTAATTATAGAGAGATAGAAAAAACAGGCACTTACGATGAAAAGCATTGTAAGTGCTTTTGCTTTAGAAAGGGAGAAAAATGCGGTTAGACAAATTTTTGAAGGTATCCAGGCTGATCAAGCGTCGGACTGTGGCAAATGAGGCGTGTGATGCGGGACGTGTCACAATTAACGAAAAACCGGCGAAAGCATCGGCACAGGTAAAGCCCGGAGATGTGATCGAGATCCAGTTCGGCACGAGAAATGTAAAGGTTGAGGTACTGAAATTACAGGATACCACAAAGAAAGAAGAAGCAGCAGATCTGTTCAAATATTTGTAGCAACAGTTCAGCCATCTGTCCGTCAGAACATGAGCAAAGCAGCGGCGAAAGCCGCAGTAAGCACGTCAGTGCGGCTTTGCGAATGGCGCGTGCTGAGCGTCTGCAATAAGCATGTCAGTGCGGGTGCGTGCTGAACTGTCGCCATCTATAGTAATAATTCTGGATATTCCCTCATATATTTAAAAACAGAGTGGGAGGGAGCACGGATGGAAGAACAGCGCATTGCAAAATCGCACAAACTTGTGGTAAATAACAGAAAAACAAGCATGGTGACAGGCGTCCTCGATGTCCTTTCCTTTGATCTGAACGAGATACTGCTTGAGACAGAACAGGGAATGCTCATGGTCAAGGGAACGGATCTCCATGTGAACCGGCTCAGCGTGGAGAAGGGCGAGGTGGACCTGTCGGGAAATATAGACAGCATTGCCTATTCCAGTGCCAGCCCGGCCGGGAAACAGGCAGAAAACTTTCTGTCGAAACTGTTTAAGTAGGGCTGCGTATGATACTGGGGATTGGTGCAGAGAGCGGGATTTTTCTTTATGCGGGACTGGCCGGCATGACTGTACTGTGTGCATACTATATCCTGATATGCTTCAGAAAACTGATACGGCACGGTAATCTTGCGGCAGGGATAGAGGACGTGATATTCTGGGCTGCGGTGAGTATATATATTTTCCGGAAAATGTATGAGACAACATACGGGAGTATCCGGTGGTTTTTTGTGCTCGGTGTATTGTGCGGAGCAGGCATTGGATATCTTTTATTCCGTCTGCTGAACTGTTTGGTTAAAATTAAAGAAAAGTCTTGAAAAGTACAGGAAAACCAGATAAAATATTTTAACAATGGGGTATAAAAAATATTAATAAGCAGGGTGAGTATACATGAGTAAGACAAGACGACAGCAGGGAACAGGCCGTCAGCAGAACAGAAAGAAGAATTCCAGACTTCGCCATTATAAGCGAAGTATACTGATGATCTGTATGGTGCTCGTATTTCTTTCGGGAGCGCTTGCGATCGGTTCCATGAGCCTCAACGCAAAGAATGCTGAGTACAAAGCTCAGGAGGAGGAGCTGCAGGCTCAGATAAAGGAAGAGGAACAGCGCTCGAAAGAGATTGATGAATTTGAAGATTACGTCAAGACGGACGACTATATAAAGGATACCGCAGAGGACAAGCTGGGGCTGGTCGATCCGAACGAGATCATATTTAAGCCGTCAAAATAGATTGCGGGCACAACTAAATGAGAGAAAAGAATTGTACTAATGAAAACTCCGGGAGAATCCTCCCGGAGTTTTTGCGCGATAAGCCCGGAGACCAGCGAACGGCGGTGCCGTGAGCTGATCGTGGTATCGCGCAGGTCTATATAGTCGGAAAGGAGATAAAACATGAGTGAAGGACAGACACTTCACGGCAGTCCCTATGTGGAACAGATAGAAAAATATGCACATTCTTTGAAACAGCTTTCTCGGACATTTCTGGGGCTTGAGGAAAAGAAAAAGGCCTTTTCCAATGAAGAGATAGAGGGAATGTTCTCGCGGGTCCGTGAAAAGGTATGCGGAAAGTGTGAAAAATGCGGCTGGTGCTGGGGAGAAAATTTTGTGCACACATATCAGATGGGATATGAGATCCTTTCGGCAGTGGATCAGTATGGCAATGAACTTAATACAGAGGTGAAGCGGAAGCTGATGCAGCGCTGCATTATGGCGCCGCGGTTTCTTCGGGAGATGCTGGCAGGATTTCATGACGCGAGACAGAACATTATGTGGGTCAATCGGATCGCGCGGAGCAGGGAGAGCTGCGCCATCCAGATGGACACCTTTGCTGATATGATCGAGAATACAGCGCGGGAGCTTGAAAACAGCATCGTTACAGATGAAAGGCTTGAAAAGAGGATCATGGCGGCGCTCAAGAAGAAAGGGCTCCGTGTATTATATATTTATTTTTTTATGAACGGAGAAGGAAAATATGAGATCCATGTCACGGCCAGGAGCATGAAAAAGCAGAAGGTCACAGTCAGGGAAGTCGTGAGCGCGGTCACAGAGTGTGTGGGGCGCAAGTTCGTCCTGCCAGGAGACAGTGCGCAGATGATCGGCAATGACTACATGACGGTGGTGTGTGTGGAGGGACCGTCGTTTTATGTCATGCATGGCACGGCTAGGATAGGAAAGGACTGCGCCCGGGTATCTGGGGATAATTTTGCTCTCATGGAGATGCCCGGCGGGAGATACGCTGTAGTATTGTCAGACGGTATGGGATCAGGAGAAGCAGCGTGCAGGGAGAGTACCCTTGTCGTTGAACTTCTGGAGGAACTGCTCAGCGCAGGATTTCCCGAAAAGACAGCAATCCAGATGATCAATACGACTCTGGTCATAGGACGGGAAGAAATTCATTATTCCACGGTAGATATGTCGGTATTCGATCTGTATACCGGTGAGTGTGACATTATAAAGGCGGGGGCTTCCTCCACATTTATCAAGAAGAAAGACAGTGTAGAGCATTTGAGTTCTACAAGTCTGCCCATTGGTGTGATGAATCATATCGAGATTGACTCGGTAAAGCGTCAGCTTGAGGACGGCGATTTTGTGATCATGGTCACAGACGGCGTGCTTGATGCCCTGCCGGTGGGAGAGCAGGATATCCTGCTTGAGACGATCATACAGGGCACCGAGATCACAAATCCGAAAGAAATGGCTCATCATGTACTGGAGCAGGTGCTTGCATGGACAGGGAAAGAGCCGGCGGATGATATGACCGTGATGGCAGTAGGAATATGGAAAGACTGAACTGTTATCTTTACAATTAGAAATGAATTGGTTATAGTTTACATATGATGAAGAATATAATAGAACAGACGGAATTATTTATCAGGAAGCACGGTATGATCAAAGAAGGAGATACCGTGATCGCAGGCGTATCGGGCGGAGCGGATTCGGTATGCCTGCTTTTTATACTTTCGAAGCTGCAAAAAAAGCTGGGATTTGAGATAAAAGCGTGTCATGTCAATCACGGCATAAGAGGCGAAGCGGCGGATGCAGACGAGGCTTATGTAAAGAAGCTGTGTGAGAGTTTAAGGATACCATGCCGATTTTTTCATGAAAATGTGGAATGGATCGCAAAAAAAAGGAAACAATCTCCAGAGGAGGCGGGGCGTATGGTCCGGCGGGAGGCGTTTGAGACAATGTGCAGGGAAGACGGCGGCACAAAGATCGCAACTGCTCACCACAGAGATGATAATGCAGAGACTGTCCTCCTTAATATTGCACGGGGAACCGGCCTGAAAGGACTGTGCGGGATCCGTCCTGTCCAGGAAAAATGGATCCGTCCGCTTCTCGGTCTCGACAGAGAGCAGATTGAATCTTTCATGACAGAACAGGGGATCACATGGTGTACGGATGCGACCAATGAGGAAGATGCGTATACGAGAAACCGCATCCGTCATAATATCCTGCCGGTGCTTAGGAACCAGGTCAATGAGGGGGTTGTCCGTCATCTGGAAGAACTATCTGTGCAGGCGCAGGAAGTGTGGGAGTATCTGGAAAAGGGCACAGAAGCTGCGTGGGAGCGGTGTGTGGAAATACCAGGGCAGGAAGAGCGGGAAGAAAAGAGCCGGACGCTGGAGCACGTGCGCGGTACAGGGGTGGACCGCGTGTGCAGCAGATGCGAAAGCTTGCGCATAGACGGAGCCCGTCTGAAACAGGAGCCGCCTGCAGTACAGAAGATGCTCGTAAAAGAGTGTCTTGCATCTGTCCGCGGGAGCGAGAAAGATATCGGCGCTGTACATTTGCGTGCAGTTATAGAACTATTTGACAGACAGTGTGGCAGAACGCTGGATCTGCCGGGAAATGTGACCGCAGAGCGGACATACCGCGGAGTTGTGATCAGCAGACGATCGGAACAGGGGCGTGCAGCTGCGCAGGAGGATGAGATCAGGCTCAATATTCCGGGGAGCACTTCACTTCCCGACGGAATCCATAAGGCGGCCTGCCGGTTTGTGGATGTTTCCGAGGCCGGAAAAGCAAAAGAGATACCACAAAAAAGCTACACGAAATGGATTGATTATGATATAATAAAATGTAATCTTTCTGTGCGGACACGGCATAGCGGGGACTATCTGGTGGTGGATGATAAAGGGAGCCGCCAGAAACTGAAGTCCTGGTTTATCAATGAGAAGATCCCCCAAAAAGAGAGGGACGAGATGCTTCTTGTTGCGGACGGACAGCATATTGTATGGATACCCGGGCACAGGATGAGCCGTGCCTGTCAGATCAGTAACAGGACAGAGAAGATTCTTGAGATAAAGATAACGGAGGATAAGAGAAATGTCAGAAACGATCAGGGTACTGATCCCGGAGGAGAAAGTTGACGAGAGGATCAGGGCACTTGGGCAGCAGATCAGTGAGGATTATGCAGGAAAACAGGTCCATTTGATCTGCGTGTTAAAAGGCGGCGTATTCTTTATGTGCGAGCTGGCAAAGCGGATCACCGTGCCGGTTTCCATGGATTTCATGTGTGTGGGAAGCTATGGGGACGGAACTGCATCCAGCGGTGTGGTGCGCATTGCAAAAGACCTTGATGAATCCATCGAGAATAAAGAAGTGCTCATTGTAGAGGACATTATCGATTCAGGCAATACACTGTATTATCTGATCGACGTGCTGAAAAAGAGAAATCCGGCCAGTATGAGACTGTGTACTCTTCTGGACAAACCGGACAGAAGAGTCAAAGACGTGAAAGTTGATTACTGCGGATTTGAGATCCCGGATGAATTTGTAGTGGGATACGGGCTTGATTATGCCCAGAAATACAGAAATCTTCCTTACATCGGCGTGGTGGAAGGACTGGAATAGGAAGGAGTATAAGAGTTGGACAATAACAGGAAATACAGGGGTATCAGCGGCTCTACGATATTGATGTTCATCGTGATCGTGGTAGCCGCGCTCTGGATGGCAAGCCGGATGCAGATACACCGGCAGGAGATGACATATACGGATTTTGTCTCCCAAGTGCAGGAAGAAAACGTGACGGACGTATATATCGATCAGAACAGCGCCGTGCCTACCGGTACGGTGTCCTTTATGCTGAAAGATGAGAATGAAGCAAGGTCTGTCAATGTATCAAACGTGGAGACTGTAGAAGACCTGCTTGATGACAACGGAGTAGCATACAGCCTGTCGGCAGTGCCGGAAGATTCGGTCTTTACAACGGTACTGCTCCCGCTGCTGATCACACTGGCTGCGGTGCTCTTGCTTTTCTATCTGATGAACCGGCAGGGCGGCGGTGCGAATGCCAAGGCGATGAACTTCGGCAAGAGCCGCGCCAGGATGACGAGCCAGAATGAGATCAAAGTAACATTTGCGGATGTGGCAGGTCTTAAAGAAGAGAAGGAAGAACTGGAGGAAATCGTAGATTTCCTGAAAGCGCCGAAAAAATATGTGCAGGTTGGCGCAAGAATCCCGAAAGGAGTTCTTCTTGAGGGACCTCCGGGAACTGGTAAGACGCTGCTGGCAAAGGCAGTTGCAGGCGAGGCAGGAGTTCCGTTCTTCAGTATCTCGGGTTCAGACTTTGTAGAGATGTTCGTCGGTGTAGGAGCATCCCGTGTGCGCGATCTGTTCCAGGATGCGAAAAAAAATGCACCATGTATCGTGTTTATCGATGAGATCGATGCAGTCGCAAGACGGCGCGGAAGCGGTCTGGGCGGCGGACATGACGAGAGAGAACAAACGCTGAACCAGCTCCTGGTGGAGATGGACGGTTTCGGTGTAAACGAGGGAATCATCGTTATGGCGGCGACAAACCGTAAGGATATTCTTGATCCGGCTATCTTAAGGCCGGGACGTTTTGACCGGAATGTCATCGGAGGACGCCCTGATGTGGGTGGAAGAGAGGAAATTCTTAAAGTTCATGCGAAGAATAAGCCTCTTGGAGAAGATGTAGACCTGAAACAGATTGCCCAGACAACGGCAGGATTTACAGGAGCAGATCTGGAGAATCTGTTAAATGAAGCAGCGATTCTTGCTGCGAAAGATAACCGTGTATATATCCAGCAGCAGGATATCCGCCATGCATTTGTAAAGGTGGGTATCGGCGCGGAGAAAAAGAGCCGGATCGTGTCTGAGAAAGAGAAGCGAATCACGGCCTATCATGAGGCAGGACACGCGATCCTGTTCCATGTGCTTCCGGATGTGGGACCGGTATACAGTGTATCGATCATCCCGACAGGCGGTGCCGGAGGCTATACAATGCCTTTGCCGGAGCATGATGATATGTTTAATACGAAGGGGCATATGCTGCAGGAGATCACAGTAGCTCTTGGAGGCCGTGTGGCGGAAGAGGAGATATTTGACGATATCACAACGGGAGCATCCCAGGATATCAAACAGGCGACTGCGATCGCCAAATCCATGATCACTAAGTTTGGTATGTCCGAGAGACTCGGACTGATCAACTATGACAACGATAGTGATGAGGTGTTTATCGGACGCGATTTCGGACATACGTCGCGGGGCTATGGCGAAAAAGTTGCAGGGACGATAGATGAAGAAGTGAAGAGGATCATTGACGAGTGCTATCTGAAAGCGCGTGCGATCATTCAGGAACATCACGATGTGCTTGAGGCGTGTGCAAAACTTCTGCTCGAAAAAGAAAAGATCACAAGAACCGAGTTTGAAGCTCTGTTTGAGGACAGCGAAAAAGAGGGGGCCTGATTTTATGAACAGAGAAGCGCTGTTCTGCGACGGTACGCAGGATTATGTGATCCCTGCGGAACCAAAAGCAAATGAAAAGATCACACTGCGTTTCCGTACGGCGCATAATGATGTAGAAGAAGTAAGCCTTCTGACCGGTGACCGCAGGTATTCCATGTGGAAGATTTCGGCGGGAGATGAATTTGATTTCTATGAGATCGAGTGGCAGCTGGGAGAAGAGACGTTTCACTATTCTTTCGAGATAAAGAGTGGTGAGCAGATCTGGTTTTATAACCGCTATGGCGTATCCGACCACAGAGAGGACTATTATGCCTATACGATCGTGCCGGGATTCAAGACTCCGGAATGGGCGAAAGGTGCGGTCATGTATCAGATTTTTGTGGACCGTTTCTATAACGGAGATACGTCTAACGATGTACAAGATAACGAATATATCTATATAGGAGCTCCGAGCAGGAAGATAAAGGACTGGAACCAGGTGCCGGAGGCTCTTGACATCAGGAACTTTTACGGAGGGGATCTGCAAGGAGTGATGGATAAACTGGATTATCTTCAGGATCTGGGGATTGAAGTGATTTATTTCAATCCGCTGTTTGTATCTCCGTCCAACCACAAATATGATATTCAGGATTACGACTATATAGATCCCCATTACGGGAAGGTCGTAGAGGACGGAGGCGAGCCGCTGCCCGAAGGGGCCGCGGATAATATCCATGCCACAAAGTACCAGAAGCGGGTGGGGGACATCCGCAATCTGGAGGCCAGCAACGAGCTGTTCGCAAAGCTGGTGGATGAAATGCACAAACGCGGGATGCGCGTGATCCTGGACGGAGTGTTCAACCACTGCGGATCATTTAATAAATGGCTGGACCGGGAGCGGATCTATGAGCCGCAGCCGGAGTATCCGAAAGGAGCCTATGTAAGCGCGGACAGCCCGTACCGGGAGTTCTTCCATTTCCATGATGACCGCGATGAAGCGTGGCCGTATAACGGAAGCTATGACGGATGGTGGGGACATGATACGCTGCCAAAGCTCGCTTATGAGGATTCACCGGAACTTGAGCAATATATCATGGACATAGGAAAGAAATGGGTTTCTCCACCGTATAATGTAGACGGATGGCGGCTGGATGTAGCGGCGGATCTGGGCTGCAGTAACGAATACAATCATATGTTCTGGAAACGTTTCAGAAAAGAAGTAAAAGAGGCGAATCCGGATGCGCTGATCCTTGCAGAACACTACGGCGATCCGATCGAGTGGCTTCAGGGCGACGAATGGGACAGTGTAATGAATTATGATGCCTTCATGGAACCGCTGACCTGGTTTCTCACAGGGATGGAAAAGCACAGTGACGAAAGACGTACCGATCTGTGGGGCAATCCGGATAACTTTGTGGGCGCGATGCGCCATTTTATGGCCAGCATGCTCACACCGTCACTTCAAGTGGCAATGAACGAGCTGTCTAATCATGACCATTCAAGATTCCTGACGCGGACAAATCATATTGTCGGACGTGCAGAACATGTCGGGGCCAAAGCGGCTGAGGAAGGGATAAACCTTGCGGTTATGCGCGAAGCTGTTACAGTTCAGTTGACATGGGTGGGAGCACCTACGATCTACTATGGCGATGAAGTCGGATTGTGCGGCTTTACAGATCCGGATAACAGAAGAACGTATCCGTGGGGGCGGGAGAATATAGAGCTCCTGGAGTTCCACAAAGAGATGATAAGGATACATAAAGAGGAAAAGCCTTTGAGAAAGGGCTCTATCAAACTCCTTCATGCGGATCATAACGTGCTTGCATATGCAAGATTCCAGGAGGACGAACAGATCGTTGTCGTACTCAACAACAGCAAGGATTTAAAACAGGTGACAGTGCCGGTGTGGCTGTCAGGAGTACACAAAGAAGGCAGGATGAAACGCCTGATCTACACATATGAAGAAGGCTATACAACGGCCTATGACGAGTATATCGTGGAAAACGGTGAGATCGTGCTCAATATGGGGCGTCACTCGGCAGTAGTGCTCAAACCCGTGAGGCCGGCGTGGTTCTAGGAGAAAAATAAATATTGATTTCAGGAAAGTCGGAGCATTGGCATTTTGCCGTCAGCTCTGACTTTCTTTCTGTGGACTGGTCAAAAACAGAATAACTGGCTGTTTTGGAATGTCCAGATGCGTGATATCATGGAGCGCAGATGAAAACAGAGAAAGCAGGAAGAAAGATATGACGAAGAAGATAGCAGTGATTAATGATCTTTCCGGTTTCGGAAAATGTTCTCTCACAGCGGCAATTTCGGCAATCGCCGCAATGGGCGTTCAGCCGTGCCCCCTCCCGACGGCAGTTCTGAGTGCGCAGACCGGATATCCGAGTTATTACTGTGATGATTATACAGATCGGATGGAACTCATATATAAAGAGTGGGAAAAGATGCAGGTGCATTTTGATGGTATTTATACCGGGTTTATGTCGGGCGAGCATCAGATTAGGAAAGTGCTCGACTTTCTGGATGTATTTTATAAGAAGGATACATTTCTTTTGGTAGACCCGGTAATGGGAGATAACGGAAACCGTTATCCAATCTTTACATCTGAACTGGTGGCAGAGATGAAATCTCTCGTTTCCCGCGCCGATATCATTACACCTAATCTGACGGAATTATGCCTTCTGACAGGTACGGACTACCACATGATAAAGGTGATGACGGAGGAGAAACATCTAGTCACCGCAGCGGAACAGATGGCGAGAAATCTTATGGCAGGAGGAACAAAAGAGGTGCTTGTCACGGGAATCCGTTTCGCTGGCGAGGAGAGCGGACAGGAGATGATGGGGAATCTGGCAGTGACGAAAGACGGGGCTTCATTCTCGGCATTTCCGTTTATAGGGGAGAGTTTTTCCGGGACAGGGGATCTGTTTGCCTCGGTGGTGGCAGGGGGACGGGCGCGCGGCGACAGCCTGGCGGATGCGATGAAACTGGCAGGGGAGGTGATCGAGCGGGCGATCCGGGATTCCGTAGAGAATCATGTGCCGAGAAATGACGGCGTGGACTATGAAAAATATCTGTGGATGCTCGGGGAAAAGAACCGTGAAGCGTTCAAGGAGGAAGCGGTCAGCGGAAAATAAGGAAACGATAACTGATGGCAAAAGGAAAGGTGAGGCAGGATGAGCGGAAAGACGAAAATAATTGTGACAACGGGTATATTTGCAGCGATGATCGCGGTCATGACGTCATATATCTGCCATATCCCGTACGGAGCGAACGGGGGATACATTCATTTCGGAGATACGCTGATCTATCTGGCAGCCGTATTTCTGCCGAAGCCTTATGCATTTGCAGCTGCGGCTATCGGCGGCGGGCTTGCAGATCTGCTGACCGCGCCGATGTGGATGCCGGCGACAGTGATCATTAAAATGCTGATCGTACTGCCATTTTCGGAGAAGAACAATAAAATTCTCGGTGCGAGGAACATGATGGCGCCGGTCATATCCGGTGTGATCTCTGCAGCAGGATACTATGTGGCAGAAGCAATTCTGTTTGGATCTTTTGCCGCGCCGCTGGCATCCATAGCGGGAAGTCTGATACAGTCCGGCGGAAGCGCAATGCTGTTCTATGCTGCCGCAGTAATTCTTGAGCGGTCCCGGGCCAATGTACAGATCCGGCAGCTGCTGGGATGTGAGAAAGCTTAGGAGGGGAAGAAAGTGGCAGATATTTTATATACGTATAAAAATAATGTCTATGTGAATCTGACAAATAAATGTGACTGTGCATGTACATTCTGTATCCGCAGCCATCAGGATAGTGTGGGCGAGGCGGATACGCTCTGGCACAAAGAAGATCCGGGGCTTCAGGAAGTGCTGGATGCGTTGGATGCATTTGATTTTACAGGATATGAGGAGCTTGTTTACTGTGGTTACGGGGAGCCGACTTGTGCTCTTGATATACTCATCGCATCTGCGAAGTATGCGAAAGAGAAATACGGTGTCCGGGTGCGGGTGAATACAAACGGGCTGGCGAACCTTTATTATGGAAAAGACGTGGTTCCGGAGCTGGCTGAAGTTGTGGACTGTGTATCCATCAGTCTGAATGCACCAACAGCGGAAGAATATATGGCCGTTACCCGGCCGAAATTCGATAATGCTTTTGAAGGTATGCTAAAATTTGCATCAGAATGTGCAAAATGTATTGAGAAAGTGCAGTTCACGGTGGTGGATGTATTATCGGAGAGTGACATTGAAGCAAGCCGCAGGCTGGCGGAGTCGATGGGGATCGGACTCAGAGTGCGGCATTACGCGTGAGCGGATATGATGAACGGCAGACTTTTTGGTCTGCCATTTTTTTTGACATTTATGCAACAAACTACATGTGATCTGACTCTAATATAAAACAGGAAAATACTGCACGAGAGGAGGGGTGCGGATGAGTGGGAACGGGAATGAGCCGCAGGAGGAGCTTCAGCTCATAAAGCGGGCGAAAAGGGGAGACGTAAAAGCATTTTCCCAGCTATATGCGGGGATTTATACGGAGCTGTATAAATTCGCTCTTTATACGATACGGCACCGTCAGGATGCAGAGGATGCAGTGAGCGAGACTGTAATGACTGCATGGGAGAAAATGAAATATTTGAGGAAAGATGAATCTTTCAGAAACTGGATGTTTACGATCCTGAATAATCAGTGCAGAAGGATCCTGCGTGAACAGCGGAAAGTGTCCGGGATGGCGGATCAGGGGGAGGAAAGAGAGAATCCTCAGATGGAGAAAAAGCTCTGCAGTGAACCGGATTATGCAGGTCAGCATGATGTGAGAGAGGCGTTCGGCGCCCTTGGAGAAGAAGAACGCATCATCGTGGCATTTTCTGTATTTGGAGGTTATCAGAGTGAAGAGATCGGAAGGATGACGGGATACAACCCGGCAACAGTCCGGTCAAAGAAAAAGCGTGCGCTGGAAAAGATGAGAAAGATCATTGAGCCGGAAATATAGTGAAGATGGAGAGGAGGATGGATATGGAAGATCGGGAAAAGGAATTGGAAGAACTCATTCGTTCAATGGCAGAAAATACGGGAATCCCGGCGTCGATCCACCCGGACGCTGTGGAGAAAAAACTTGAGGCGGCGAAAGCAGAAAAGAAACGAAGACTCAGACGAAAATATATCGCCGGAGCGGCTGCCGCGTGTCTGTGCATTGCGATCGGCATTGCAGGCGGTTATCTGCATTTTTATCAGGGAACTTCGGCGACATCAGATATGGCGGCCAGCTCAATGGACAGTGCAGCCGGGGTGCCCTCGGAGAGCGATGAGTCTGCAGATGGTGGAGCGGAAGAGAGTCTGATCGCATCAGCAGAGAGCTATGACGAGATATATAAATACATTCAGGCAGAGCGGGAACAGACAGAATCCGACGCCGGTATTTCCAGCCGGTTTGGAATTATGGAAGAGTCGGCTTCAACAGCGGATTCGGCATCGGCTGGAAGTGCTTCGAACAGCGGGAGTGCAGCATCTGCGGGAGGTTCAGGAACCAGCTATTCTGATACGAATGTGAGAGAAGAAGGAGTCGGTGAAGCGGACATCGTAAAGACAGACGGCAGCAGCCTGTATATTGTGAACGGTCAGACGGTTGAGATCGTTGGGATCGAGTCGGCAGAAATGGAGGAACTGGCAGAGATTCGTATGGCGGACGACTGCTATATAATAGAACTTTATGTGCAGGATGACAGACTGGTTATAATGTATACCAGGACGGAACACAGTGTCGACGAGGATGGATATTACAGTAATTACAGAGATTATACGAATGCGCTTGTGTATGATATAAGTGACCGGACGAACCCGGTGAAAATGGGAAATATTTCCCAGAGCGGATATTATAATACGATGCGTGTGCGAGATGGCTATGTATATGTGATCAGTAATTTTTACGCAGATACAGCGGCGCCTCGTGCGGATACGGCTGCATATATTCCGGAAGTGCAGGGAAGTGCGATGGCGGCGTCTGATATTTATATGCCGCAGAGACAGATGGGGGACCAGTATACAGTGATCACATCTTTCTCTCTCGAGGATCCGTCGGAGAAGACAGACAGCAAAGCTGTGTTCGGAAGCAGCGGCATGTGCTATGTAAGTACAGAAAATATTTATGTGACAGAGGGCTGGTACGGTCAGAATGATGCAGAGGTCACTCAGACTTCAATCCGCAAAGTTGCATACAAGGACGGCATACTGCAGGGCGAAGCCCAGACAAAGGTGGACGGAACGCTGAATGATTCCTTCAGTATTGATGAATATAACGGATACCTCAGGCTTGTGACTACAGTCAGTCCGATCAGCAGTGGGGGGATCGGGATTGCAAGGTTTTTCAACGGGGATACCGAGGAAAGGCAGCAGGAGGACAGCAATTCCCTTTATGTACTGGATGAGAATTTGGAAATCGCCGGAGAGATCCATGACCTGGCGAAAGATGAAAGCGTATATTCAGCGCGTTTTATGGGAGAGGTGGGATACTTTGTGACATTTAAACAGGTTGATCCGCTTTTCTCTGTGGATTTATCAGATCCGTCGGCTCCCCAAATTATCGGAGAGCTGAAGATACCGGGATTCTCCGAGTATCTCCATCCCTATGGAGACGGGCAGCTGCTCGGGATCGGGATGGATGTGGACGAAGAGAGCGTGACGACGGATGGCGTAAAAATATCCATGTTCGATATATCCGACCCGGCCGATGTAAAAGAGGAAGAAAACTATGTGCTGGAGGACCTATACGGCACAGATGTGGCATATAACTATAAAGCAGTTTTCGTCGATGTAGAAAAAAATCTTTTCGGATTTATGGCATATGGAGATACAACAAAATACTTCATTTTTACCTATG
>DYCJ01000230.1 GCA_019418195.1 Clostridiales bacterium
GAGCAGATCTGGCGTGCGGTTTATCTTAATGATGAGAGAATATTTACAGAGAAATTTGAAGAAGAGCAGCCGGATTTTTCTGTAGATCTGATGCTGGATGCCTCCGCGTCAAGACTGCAGAGTCAGGAGACGATCGCAGCCCAGTCGTATGTGATCGCGCGCAGCCTGCACCTCTGCCGGATCCCGGTGCAGGTCAGTTCTTTCTTGAGCCTCAGAGGATATACGGTGATCCGCCGCTTCTGCGGATATAATGAAATGGAGAAAGACGACCGGATCTTCGACTATTTTGCCGCCGGGTGGAACCGCGACGGCCTGGCCTTAAGAGGCGCCGGGCAGCTGATGCAGGACTCTCCCGCCAAAAACAGACTGCTCATTATCCTGACGGACGCCAGCCCGAACGACGACCGAAAAATCCCTCCCGACCGCGCAGGAGGACATCCTTTCAGCCGGGACTACTCCGGAGAAGCAGGGATTGAAGACACATCATCCGAAGTGCGCGCCTTAAAGAAATCCGGTGTGCAGGTCATGGCTGTCTTAAACGGGGAAGACGGAAGTACAGAGGCCGCACGCAGGATCTACGGCGATGATTTTGTGCGGATTGAAAACATACGTCATCTGTCGGACGCCGTAGGGTCTCTTCTCCAGAAAAAGATTGAAAGATTCTTTTGAAAATTTGTCGGATTTATGATAGAATACTTACCGGTCAGGAAACATCCTGACAGTTTACAATAAGAAATATAGAATGAATTTGCGAACAAGCAACGAGCAGTATCAGAAACGTAAGTCCAGTTGTCTGATACCGTTCGTTGTTTTTATTTTGCCGCAAAATCAGGATTATTACGAGGAGGAATCAATATGCCACAGACAAAATTTCAGGATCTGACATTTACCTGTATCATGGTACTCATCTTTGTGTATGTCATGACATTCTACAACGCGGGACTGGAAAACGGAGTTACATTTGCCACGTTCGGATATGCCCTGACTCATATGTGGGTTGAGGTGATCGGTGCATTCATCGCGCAGCGCTACATAGCTTCCCCGATCGTAAAACGACTCGTCCGCCGGGTATTTACACCGGGCGAGGACAAGCCGATCTTTATCATCCTTGCCACCGCAGGATTCACAGTATCCATGATGGCGCCGATGATGACGCTGTATGTCTCCATCTATCACATGAGCCTGTGTCCGGAACTGCTGGGTCACTGGCTGACCAAACTGGTGCAGAATTTCCCGTTCGCACTGTGTGCCCAGGTGTTCTATGTGGGACCGCTGGTGCGTCTCATTTTCCGTACAATCTTTAAGAAGCAGCTCAAAGCTACAGCTTAATTTCTCCAAGACGGCCCTCTCCCCGCAGGTATTTTCTGTAGATAAAGAAAAATACCGTGCAGGAGAGGCACGCCGCTATCCCGTCGCACACCGGTTCTGCATAGAAAGCAGTGCGGGCGGCAAATAAGAGCGGCAGGATGCAGGTTGCACCGAAATAGATTCCTTTCCTGATCAGAGAAAGGCCCAGAGATATCTTTGTCATTCCCAGGGCAGTCAGCCCGTCCACGATCACATACTGAAAACTTAACGGAACGATCATCAGTGTGAACACTTTGATGCCCCATACCGCGAGCTCCGCATATTCCGGCTCGTCTGTAAAAATGCGCACAAAATACTGGGGCATGAATCTGGAGATCAGGAACATGACTGCTGTAAAACAGAAGCACAGCATAAGCACCCAGAAAAATGTCTTCCGGATCCGGTCTGGTCTGTTTGCCCCGTAATTAAAACTGATCAGAGGCTGGGAGCCCCCGGTGATCCCCAGCATGGGCGAGGTGATCAGCAACATGTAGCTCTGCACGATCGTAGCAGCCGTGATCAGCGTATCGCCATAGCGGGCGCCGCCGTAATACTGGAGCACTGCATTCAGCGCAATGATAATGATGCTGTCCGTCGCCAGGATAAGGAACGGGGAAAACCCGATCTTCACGATCTGTTTTCCCACAGAGAGCTCCGGCTTTACGAGCCCCAGCCGGATCTGCATCTTCTTCCGGCGCAGCGTACAGAGTACAAATGCACAGGAACACATCTGGGCAAGCACAGTCGCAACGGCAGCTCCTGCCACGCCCATATCCATAAGAAAGATAAACACCGGATCAAGAATGATATTAATGACAGCGCCGATCAGGGTGGTCGTCATCCCCAGGAGCGGGAACCCCTGAGCCGTGATAAAATAATTCATCCCTGTAGATAAAAGCGCAAAAAATGTTCCCGCTGTGTAAATCGTCATATAAGTATCCGCATAGGGAAATGTCACGTCACTTGCGCCGAACCAGTTCAGGAGCTGTTCTTTCGTCAGAAGAAAAATCAGCGTCAGCGCCAGTGAAACAATGATCAGGTAAGAAAAGCTGTTTGCCAGGATCTTCCGGGCATTCTTTTCATCTCCGGCGCCCATCCTGACCGAGAACAGGACAGAACCGCCGATGCCGAACAGTGTCCCGAAGGACGACAGCAGCGTAACAATGGGCGCGCAGACTCCCACTCCTGCCAGCGCGTCCGCCCCTGTCACCGGAATGTTGCCCACATAAATACGGTCCACGATGCTGTACAGCACATTTACGAGCTGTGCGAACATAAACGGGACCGATATCTTCAACACGAGCAGGGGTATAGAATCCCTGCCGAAATCATTTGTTTTTTTCATTTTATATTCCCTCTCTTCTCATTACCGCCAGAACATTATAGCAGAAAATGAGAAAGAGGGAAGTACTCTGCAATAAAAATGCCAACAAAAAGCTTAAAAAGAGCCCGGCGCCTTGCCAACACCGAGCCCTTCTTTGACTTAGCTTATAAAATTATTATCCTTCGATAGCGATGGTCTTCTTCGTCTCTACAGCCTGTGCATCCTTCTTCGGAATGCTCAGTCTTAAGATACCATCCTCGAATTTTGCTTTGATATCTTCCTGAGTAACTTCATCACCTACATAGAAGCTTCTCTGCATTGCTCCTGCATAACGCTCCCTGCGGATGTATTTACCTTTCTTATCCTGCTCGTCTTTATCAAGACCTTTTGCTGCGGAAATAGTCAGGTAACCATTCTCAAGTTCCACATTGATCTCGTCTTTCTTGAATCCCGGAAGATCTACATCCAGTTCATATCCTCCGTCATGCTCACGGATATCTGTTTTCATTATTTTATTGGCATTCTTGCCGTACAACGGATTCTTTCTTCCCCAGAAATCTCTGTCAAACGGGAAATCCATCCAATCATCATCAAATAAATTCTCTCCAAAAATACTAGGCATCAACATAAGTCATTTCTCCTTTCATTTATATGAATCTCTGAAATAATCTATGGACTGCTTACGCAGCCTTATCAGCACCCTCGATGTGGTCTCGGATGTTGGTTTCAGGGAACCCGGATTCGGAAGCATCGGAACTCTTTTGGGTTCCTTTTTGTTCCTCTTCCTTTGTTCTAGTTGTACTATAGCACTTGTTTGTTAGCACTGTCAAGAGGCGAGTGCTAATTTAAAAATTTTCTGCTATTTTTCTCCTACGAAAAATTAATTATATCTTTTACCCCAAGAATTCTACTGATAATTTGCCTTATGAGAAAGGCGAAAAAAATGAGACTGTATATAGTTGCAAGCACACATTTGATATACCTGATTCTTGGGAATGGGTACGTTTTAAAAACATCGGTAATTGGGATCAGGAGCACCCATACTCCTCCTGAATATTATGGGGGAAAAATCCCGTGGTTGAAAACGGGTGATTTGAATAATAGATAATATTAAATCCATACCCGAATCTATTACAGAATTCGCATCGGAAAAACATCTGTCAGACTAAACCTTGTAGTTTCTGTATTAATC
>DYCJ01000231.1 GCA_019418195.1 Clostridiales bacterium
TATAACAGAATTCAGCGATATCGGAGAGGACAAGGAAGCCGTGGGCAAAGCCTTCAGGGATGTAGAACTGCTTTTTGTTTTCCTCGGTCAGTTCGATCCCGAACCATTTGCCATAAGTATCAGAGTTGCTTCTCAAATCAACCGCTACATCAAATACAGAGCCTTTGATCACGCGGACCAGTTTGCCTTGAGGGAATTCTTTCTGAAAGTGAAGTCCACGGAGCACTCCCTTTGTAGAACAGGACTGATTATCCTGAACGAATACCATATCAAGACCCTCCTCATGCATGTCCTGCTGATTATAGGTTTCCATAAAATACCCGCGCGCGTCACCGTGAACTGTTGGTTCGATTACGCATAAGCCCTTGATTCCTCCTACATTTTTTTCCACTTTTATCTGTCCCATTTTTATACTGCCTCCTGTCTGAATAGTTCTGTTAAGTATCGTCTGAGAGCGTCCTGCCAAGATGGGAGAGGAGTGAACCCTTGTTCTGTCAGCTTACTCTTATCAAGCCGGGAGTTAAAAGGTCTCGCTGCCTTTGAAACCCCATATTCTTCTGTAGTGACAGGCACGACTTCCAGACGGTTTTCACTGTAGATATCTTTTCCGAGTTCCACTGCCTGGCGGAAGATTTCTTTTGTGAAGTCATACCAGCTAATATACCCGCCCTCATTGGTAGCATGATAATAGCCGTATTTTTCAGACTCGACCATATCTGCGAGTAAAACTGCCAGATCCAGGGTGTAGGTGGGGGTTCCGATCTGGTCGCAGACAACGGTCAGTCGGTCGTGTGTTTTTCCCACATTTAGCATAGTCTTAATGAAGTTTTTCCCATTTGCTCCGAATACCCAGGCGATACGCACGATAAAGTATTTTTCCAGAGTTTCAGCTACTGCCAACTCACCGGCCAGTTTTGTCTCTCCGTATACATTGAGTGGTGCATAGTCTTTGCAGTCCGGTTCCCAGGGGTGTTCACCCTGGCCGTTGAACACGTAGTCGGTGCTGATATAGATCATTTTGCAGTCAAGTTTTTTACATTCAGATGCGATATAGCGGGTTCCGTCTGCGTTGATTCGTCTGACGATTTCTTTATTGCTTTCATCCTCGGCGGCGTCGACAGCAGTCCAGGCTGCGCAGTGGATCACTGCGTCGGGACGGACTTCTTCCAGAACCTTTGCCACAGCGCTCTGGTTTGTAATGTCCAAGGAGCGATATGGCAAGGTGCATACACTTGTACCGTCTTGGATACCGGAGTATGATTCCTGTATATCCGAGCCGATACATTCATGTCCACGGGATGCCAGTTCGTTCATTACATCATGACCTAACTGACCGCCTACGCCGGTTACAAATATTTTCATAGAGATCTCTCCTATCTGTTTTCGTACATTTTTTTATAGTAGTTTTGATATTCGCCGGATATGATATCTTCCCACCAGTCTCTGTTGTCGAGATACCACTGGATTGTCTTTTTGATTCCGTCCGCAAATTTTGTCTCGGGGAGCCATCCGAGTTCATTGTGAATTTTTGTCGGATCAATAGCGTAGCGCATATCGTGTCCTTTGCGGTCTGCCACATGTGTGATCAGGCTCTCCGGTTTGCCAAGTTCTTTACAGATAAGTTTTACGATATCGATGTTGCGCATCTCATTGTGGCCGCCCACGTTATAGACTTCTCCGACCCGTCCGTTGTGGATGATCAGGTCGATGGCGCGGCAGTGATCCTCCACGTACAGCCAGTCTCTGACATTAAGGCCTTCTCCGTAGACAGGAAGAGGCTTGTCTGCAAGAGCATTAATGATCATAAGAGGAATCAGTTTCTCCGGGAAGTGGTACGGTCCGTAATTGTTCGAACAGCGGCTGATCGTCACGGGGAGTCCATAGGTTCTGTGGTAAGCCATAACCAGCAGATCAGCTGCTGCCTTGGAAGAGCTGTAAGGACTGCTTGTGTGGATTGGTGTTTCCTCTGTAAAGAAGAGATCCGGTCTGTCCAGCGGAAGGTCGCCGTAGACTTCGTCAGTAGATACTTGGTGATAGCGCTGGATACCGTATTTTCTGCATGCATCCATCAGTACAGCTGTACCTTTGATATTTGTGTCGAGAAATACTTCAGGGTTCTCAATTGATCGATCTACGTGACTTTCTGCTGCGAAGTTTACCACGATATCCGGATGCTCTTCTTCAAATAACTTATAGACTGCATCACGGTCTGTAATGGATTCCTTTACAAAACGGAAATTCGGATTGTCCATGACAGATGCAAGTGTGGAAAGATTTCCGGCATATGTAAGGCAGTCCAAACAGATAATCCTGTAATCCGGATATTTTCTTAACATATGAAAAATAAAGTTGCTTCCGATGAATCCGGCTCCGCCGGTTACGATAATGTTCATAATATATATTCTCCCTTTTTATTTCCTGTCTAATATAACTGTTCCTGGTATTTTCCGTCAAGCACGTCTTTCAGGTACTGGCCGTACTGGTTTTTCTTAAGTATTTCGTAGACCTTCATGACCTCATCTTTGGAAATCCATCCGTTAAGATATGCAATCTCTTCCAGACAGGCAATCTTACGATGTTGGTGAGTCTCCATGGTTTTGACGAAATTTGTTGCGTCTACAAGGCTCTCGTGAGTTCCGGTGTCAAGCCATGTAAATCCCTGTCCAAGCAGTTCTACATTCAGACTATTGTTTTCCAAATAGATCCGGTTTAGATCGGTGATTTCAAGTTCGCCGCGAGCGCTTGGTTTCAGAAGTTTTGCATAATCAACAACTTTGTTATCATAGAAATAAAGACCTGTTACGCAGTAGTTGCTCTTTGGGTGTTCGGGTTTTTCTTCAATAGATACTACGTGCCCGTGCTTATCAAACTCTACGATACCGAAGCGCTCCGGATCGTCTACATAATATCCGAATACAGTTGCCCCTTTTCCGGTTTCAGCGTTCTGAACGGCTGCTTTCAGACGTTTTTTCAGGCCGTGGCCTGCGAAGATGTTATCCCCGAGCACCATGGCTACTGTATCGTTGCCGATGAAATCAGCGCCGATGATGAATGCCTGAGCTAACCCGTCTGGGCTTGGCTGTACAGCATAGGACAGATGAATGCCGAACTGTTTCCCGTCTTTTAACAGCTCCTCAAATCTCGGTGTATCCTGAGGTGTGGAAATGATCAGTATATCCCGGATTCCTGCATTCATCAGAACAGAAAGCGGATAATAGATCATTGGTTTATCATAGATTGGAAGCAGTTGTTTTGAGGTTACAGTGGTGAGCGGATAGAGACGCGTGCCGGATCCGCCTGCTAAGATGATTCCTTTCATAGATCGTATGCTGGGAATATTCCCATACTCCTTCCTGTTATTTATAACTGTATTATAAAAGGTGCCCTTGGGGCACCTTCAAGTACTATTATGAAAATATTACATTTTTATGCATTTTGACAGATAAAGATCCCTGCATCTTTGGTAACCCTTAGTCCATTTTTTACATACTTTTCTATATGGGCGTGAAATTCTTTGTATCGATCGAGTATGAATTGAGTCTGATTCCCGTGACACGAAAGAATATATGAAATTAAAGGTGCTGTTTCTGTGATAAAGAGGGAGTCCTCATAGCTGATCCAGCGCACGTCAGAAAAATATTTATGCAGTATTTCAGTGCCGTTTTCACGTCCGAAATGGAAATATAGCTGTTCAGCAGAGAGTACGATTCGGTCGTCAAATTCAGTGACAATTCTGTTGATCTCTTTCATATGGTTTGCTCCATATGTGCTGCAGATAAAACGACCGGATGGTTTCA
>DYCJ01000232.1 GCA_019418195.1 Clostridiales bacterium
ACCCGTGTTACCGCCGTGAAAGGGCGATGTCTTAACCGCTTGACCACGGGGCCATTATACAGTCACTGCCTTTGCAGTGACCGTTGTTTATATTACCACAGTGAAATCAGAAATGCAAGCACTTTTTTTATTAAACCGTATCTGCATAGTCTTCTTTCTCAAACGGGATCTCAAAAGCCTTCATCGCCTCTTCAATCTGCTCTACATTTTTAGGTCCATACAGTGGTGCACAGTCAAAATCCTGCTGCCCGAAAAATCCAAGCACTACCTGCGATACCGTTGCATTGTATTTATCACAAAGCGCCCTTACTCTCTCTGCCATTTTCAGATTTCCGTTTGTATAATACGGACTGTCTTTTACTGCATCCGGGCCTTTTCCTATATATTTATGGAAGAAACCGCTGCACACTCCCATATACGGCATAAGAAGATTCTCCGTATGCCCTCTGTGATACTGCTGCATCTCTTCATCCGCATATACAAGTGTATCATCATCGAGCGGATTCATGTATTTATATCCCAGGTTCAAAAGCGCCTGGTTGGCAGCAAATCCTCTGTATCCTTTCTCTGTACAATACTGGTCAGCTGCCTTCATTCTGGAAGTTGTCCAGTTGGAGCATCCGTAATAACGGATTTTCCCTTTCCGGCGAAATTCTTCCATCACTTCGATCAACTCTGCCGCCGGCTGGCTTTCATCGTCTCTGTGATAGAAATAAATATCGATATAGTCCGTACAGAGCTGTTTCAAGGATGAATCCAGGTCTGCTTCCATATCTGCCTTTTTCATCCTGCTGATATGTGTATCCGGGTTCGGGACTGTCATATCCGGATGGCCACCTTTTGTAGCGAGTACTATGCGATTCCGTTTGCCACTGCGCTCCAGCCACTCCCCTATGACACGCTCGCTCCTTGCACGCTCTGGTTTCACCCAATCAGAATATACGTGTGCCGTATCGATCAGACTTCCTCCCATATCCAGAAAAGCATCGAATATCCTGTCCGCATCCTTCCCGTCCCATGCAAGTCCTGCATTGACCGTACCCAGACCGAGCGGATGGATTTCTATATCAGTATTGGGGATCGTTATTTTTGTTTGCATTGCTTTCATCCTCCTTTGCCCTATTTCCTGTTTATGCTATTGTAGCATTACAGAACAAATAACGACTACAGGAAATTCTTTTGATTAGCAGCATTTTTTTTCCGCGTGTCCATCATCTTACAGAATACTACCGCCACACCCGTACTCACCGCTGTGGCTACGATTCCCGCTCCGATAATTCCTGCCGGGTCCGCACTTCCGTACTGGCTCCGGTATGCGATCACATTGACGGGAATAAGCTGGAGTGATGAAATATTTATAATCAGAAATGTGCACATTTCATTTCCGGCTACTCCTTTCTCCCTCGCCAATCCGTAAATCGTTTTGTTTCTTCGTTCTTCTTCTAGTTTACCCAACTCTTCCATTGCCTTCAGACCGGCCGGTGTAGCCGCCCAGCCGAGTCCGAGAAAATTTGCAATAAAATTCGTACAGATATGTTCCACCGCTTTATGTTTCTCCGGCAGATTTGGAAAAAGAAACCGGATCAAAGGGCGCATCTTGTCAGCAGCCATCTGTATGATACCGGCACGTGAAGCAATTTCCATGATACCGGTCCAGAACGCCATCACCCCGATCATGGTGATACACAGCGTCACAGCCTCTTTCGATGAGTCCAGAGCGGCATTTGTAATATCCTGCATTTTTCCGTTAAATGCTCCGAAAATGACCCCTGCAAGGATCATCCCTGCCCACAAATAATTCAGCATTCTACTCTGTCATCTCCCACATATATTTTTCCACAATGTCAAACGGCGCCGGTCCGACTTCCAGCACGGCCTCGTGGAACTCCCTCTGGGAATATTCCGTACCTTTTTCCTCTGCCCAGTCTTTCTTGAGTTCGAGAAATTCCACGTAACCGATATAATATTTCAGATAGTTGCCCGGTGATCCAATGATAAGTTCATAGATCCGCTCGATCGTCTCGGTATCTGTAATTCCGTAATTACTAAAAAATGCCACTGTATCCATCCGGCTCCATCCCTCATAATGGATTCCCATATCGGCAAGCGCATAGAGGCCCAGTATGATCGAACTGTTTTTCTGGAGCAGAACAGCCTGCTCTTTCGACAAAGGTGTAAGATAATAACTTCCCATCTCTGCATAGGTAGCCCATCCTTCTACATAGCCGCCGAAATCCATCACACTGCGGACCGGATCCGGGTCTGTACTCTCGTAATATACTGTCTGATACAGATGCCCCGGATAGCCCTCATGGGCCAGTGTCGTAAACAGCGTCAGGTCATCATTCATATGCGCACGGTTAATATATATTACGTTTTCTTCTGGATTATCGATTGCCGGAATCATATAAAATGCCGGACTCAGGTGCTCTTCCATCTCTTCCGGCACATATTTTACTTCCAGGGCTGTGTCGGGAGCCTCAGGGAATGCCTCCTTGATTCCGTCCTGCAGTTTTGACAATATCAGCCCGGCGGAATCCTGTGTCATGGACGCTGCTGCCTCCTGCGCTTCTTCGGTCGTAATCCCCAGCACCTGCTCCATTGCCTCAAGATCATCCGTGATCTGTCTGCGGGTAAGATCCTCCATTTCTTCTACTGACCGCTCAGAACCTGTAGCGCGTCGTACGACCAGCTCGTAGTAATCCGCACCGTCCGGCAGATTTACGAGTCCTTTCTCATTCTCCCCGCTCCCGCGAAGTTCCTCCAGCGAAGAGATGAGTTTTTCATATGCCGGAAATACACAGTCGCTCACAGCAAGTGCATTATCCTGGATATAGTCACTTTTTTCTTCTTTTGTTAATTCATTTACATCTTTTACCCGATCTGCAAATGTTGAATATAGATAATTCCCGTCTCCCATATCCAGAAATGCTCTGCACTGTTCCAGGACTGTATCCAGCGCATAATCCGCCATAAACAGACCTGCGTCCGCCTTTTCCCTCTCAAATTTTATCAGGCTGTCAAAATAATCTCCTGTCATCTCTAAAAGCTCAAGGTATGTCTCTACATCCTGCCGGTCATAGAACCTGTATTCTGACATAACAACAGGAAACTGTGTCTGCACTCCGCTCACAAGTCCCAGCGGTTCCTCATACAACACATAATCTGCATTCTTTTCTGCATATTTTACCTGATACTCCAGAATATCAAATGTGATCCTGTTTTGCAGACTCAGCCCTTCATAAGAAAATTCCTGCAGTGCCTGCCGCATATTTTCTGCAGAAACTTTTACCATATCCGGATCACTCTCAAAACTGCCCAGGGACACTTCGTAGTCTGTAATCCCATAATCCTCCGGATTTTTCAGCGTATAATGCAGATTGATCGTATTCGAGGACACTTCATTGCAGAACACTTCCTGCGTATATTCTTCAAATTTTTCATTTTGATCCACGGACTCCTCTGTCCCGCATGCGGACAATAACAGCAGACTTCCTGAGACTACTGCTGCCACCAGGATATTTATTTTTTTTCTTGGATTTTGATAAACAGATTTTATGTAAGAAAATAGAAAATGCAGCATATGAACTCCTGCAGAACTGTCTTTACTGCATCTTATGATTTGCTTTCCCGCGATATTCCACAGATGAGATGCATATAGATAAAGAAAACGACATCTGTCACGGAGAGCTGCATGAATATTTTAATGTATATTTCTGATTATATTGTTCCTTTTATTATCCTGAGT
>DYCJ01000233.1 GCA_019418195.1 Clostridiales bacterium
TAAGGCACAGGACTTTGACTCCTGCATTCGCTGGTTCGAATCCAGCTAGCCCAGTCAGCTTTACTTACGGGTAAGCAGGAAAAGAAAATAAGGGCGTGTAGCTCAGGTGGTAGAGCACTTGACTTTTAATCAAGTTGTCCGGGGTTCGAATCCCCGCACGCTCACTGGGATCGGATAGGAGAATGAATTCCCCTATCCGATTTTTAAAATAGAGTAAGCGGATATGGCGGAATTGGCAGACGCGCCAGATTTAGGATCTGGTGTCTACGACGTGCAGGTTCAAGTCCTGTTATCCGCATCGGACCTGATCTCGGACGTGCCTGTAAACGGGGTGCTTCCGAGTTTTTTCGTATTATGATAAGGAGGCGGCTATGAATCATATCAACGAGATCACCCATATTGAGAGTGTCCGTCTCAGTTACGACGGCAAAAGCGTAGTCATCATAGACCAGACACAACTCCCCAACCGGACAGAATACCTGACGCTGTCTACGGCGCAAGATATATGGGATGCTATCTATCATCTGAAAGTCCGGGGAGCGCCGGTCATCGGTATCTGTGCAGGATATGGGATCTACTGCCTTGCACTTCAGATCAAAGCTGAGGATTATGCTGGTTTCCTGCGTGAATTCAGGCAGAATAAGGAGTATCTGGATTCCTCCAGACCGACAGCCGTGAATCTGAGCTGGGCACTGAACCGGATGGAACGGGTCGTAACAGGGAACAGTGATAAAAAGATAACTGAGATACTGGAATTGCTGAAAGAGGAATGTCTGAAGATCCATCAGGAGGATATCAGCATGTGCAGAGCGATATCTGAGTATGGACTTTCCCTTCTGAAAGACGGTGACGGCGTCCTTACCCACTGTAATGCCGGCCCTCTTGCCACATCCCGGTACGGGACCGGGCAGGGACCGCTGTTTCTCGGGAAGGAGCGGGGGATGGATTTTCACGTGTATGCAGATGAGACACGTCCGCTTTTGCAGGGAGCAAGGCTTACCGCCTACGAACTTCAGAGGGCCGGGATCGATGTCACGCTGATCTGTGATAACATGGCGAGCATTGTCATGAAGAACGGATGGATTCAGGCGTGCATGGTCGGATGCGACCGGGTGGCCGCTAACGGCGATACGGCAAATAAGATCGGAACGAGTGGTGTGGCCGTACTTGCAAAGTATTACGGGATTCCGTTTTATGTACTTGGACCGACTTCGACGATCGATATGGGATGCAGAAGCGGGGAGAATATTCATATTGAACTGAGAGCGCCGGAGGAAATTAAAGAAAAATTTTACAGAGAACCCGTGGCGTTGAAGGAAGTGAAATGCTATAATCCTTCCTTTGATGTGACAGACCACAGTCTGATCACGGCGATCGTTACAGAGAAAGGGATATGTTATCCTCCGTATTCGGAAAGCCTGGCAAAGCTGTTTTAGAGAAAATATTTCATTTTTTGCTTGCTGAATCCTGGAATTTAGTATATACTACGTAAGGTGCTTAACAGGAGGTCAGAAATATGGTCGAGAAGAAGATTAAATTCATAACATCAGGTCAGTTGATGAGCTTTTGCGACACATGCCAGAAAATGAAATCAGATATTGATGTGACAGATATGGCCAATCGTAATTTCCGCATTGACGGAAAATCAATCCTCGGGCTCATGTCGATCAAGCTGGGACTGCCTATGCGTCTGATTGTAGACGGTGAGGACGAAGAACTGGCAAACGAGTATTTCACAAAATATGAATTTGAATAAAAAGACAGAAGCGTCAAAAAAAGGAGCAGCCACCGTTCAGAACGGTGAAAATGCTCCTTTTTTGTATGTCTTGAGCAGGAAGAATGCCACGACAGCAGCGCAGAGCTCGCCGGTGGGAAATGCAATCCATACACCAACGGGACCGAAAAAATGCGAGAGCATGTAACTCAGCGGAATTGTGACCACAAACTGTCGCAACAGGGAAATGATCAGGGAATCACGCCCGTTTCCCAGCGCCTCGAAAGCACCTGCATAGATGACGCCTATTGAGGAGATGAGGAATCCGAGGCAGATAATGCGAAGTGCTGTCACGCCGGCATCCATAAGCTTTGCGTCTGCGTCGAACAAGGTGAAGATCTGTTCCGGAAGGATGAGTGACAGCAGTGTCCCGATCAGCATGATCGCGGCTGCGCAGCCAAGGCTGTAGCGTATCGTGCTGCGGACTCTTGCGTGTTCGCCGGCGCCGTAGTTGTAGCCAAGGATCGGGCGCATTCCCTGTACGATCCCGTTTGCAGGCATATAGATAAATGTCTGCAGTTTGAAGTATACGCCGAGTACGGCCACGTACAGATCAGAAAATGAAGCCAGGATCCGGTTTAGAAGACTGATGAGCACGGATGGGAGCAGCATCATGATGCTGGACGGGATCCCCACACTGTAGATCCGGCGGATGATCTTCCAGTCCGGTCTCACATATTTCAGGCGTATGCGGACAGCATATGATTTTCTTACATATACAAGTATATATAGGAGAAAAGCGCTGATCTGTCCGATGACGGTGGCAATAGCTGCTCCGGCAACACCAAGTGCGGGAAAACCGAGCAGCCCGAAGATCAGCACCGGATCGAGGATAATATTGATCACACATCCGACAATGAGAAGATACATGGTGATCTTCATCTTTCCGATACTCTGGAAGATCTTTTCGAATGCAAGCTGCAGCAGTGCGCCGAATGACAGGCAAAGTACGATATAAGTATAATCACAGGCATCTTTCAGGATATCAGGATCATCTGTAAACAGATACAGGAACGGACGGGTGATGAAAATCCCTGCAAGGACGAAGAGGATACAGTGGAAAAATGTCAATATGACTCCCAGAGTGGCTGCCCGGTCAGCTTTTTCCTGATCGCCGGAACCGAGATAGATTGAAACGGCAGAGCTTATGCCTACACCGATTCCGACTCCGACGGAAACAATGGCATTCTGCAGCGGATAAGCGAGGGAAACTGCGGTCAATGCATCTGTGCCCAGCCTTGAAACATAAATACTGTCTACTATATTATAGAGAGACTGGATCAGCATGGACAGCATCATGGGGACGGACATTGAGACAAGCAGCGGGAAAACAGGTTTTGTCCGCATAAATGAATTTTCTCTTTCCATGAATAAACTCCTTTCAAATAATAAAAAAAGCCATATGCCTGTTTGAATTCTGAAACAGGAAAACCATATGACTTGAAAGAATATACTCTTTTTTACGCACCGACAATGATAGCACAGAGGTGCTGATCAGTCAATGGAAAACTGAAAATAGTATACAGTCCGGCAGACTCTGCGCAGGACTGTTATAAGATCCCGAGATGTTCCAGCAGGATTTTGACTCCCAGCAGGATCAGAATGGCGCCGCCGGCAAATTCGGCTTTTGATTTATATTTTGTACCGAAGACATTCCCGATTTTTACACCGATGGCGGAGATCACAAATGTAGTGACGCCGATAAATGATACAGCGGCGATGATATGTACATCAAGGAAAGCGAAGGTAATACCAACCGCAAGCGCATCGATACTTGTTGCGACGGCCAGCAGGAACATAGTCCTGATGTCCAGAGAATCATCCTCTTTCTCACAGTCGCCTGAACAGGCTTCCTTGATCATGTTTGCGCCTATGATACCCAGGAGGATGAAAGCGATCCAGTGGTCGATGGCGGTGATCTTGTCACGGAACTGGTAGCCCAGCAGATATCCCAGAGCCGGCATC
>DYCJ01000234.1 GCA_019418195.1 Clostridiales bacterium
GCTGAGAGCCGTTCCTGCATCAACATCTGGGATGAAGTGAATCATGTGCAGACAGAGTTCCTTGAGCCGGGATTTACTGTTTCAGAAGAAGATTTTCAGAAATTCGAAGAAAAGTTTTCAGAACTTGTAAAGAAGGCAGATGTCGTTGCCATGTCCGGAAGCGTGCCGAAAGGACTGGACGGAACTGCTTACCAGCGGCTTGTAAAGATTTGCAAAGAAGCCGGAAAACCGGTCATCCTGGATACAAGCGGAAAGCTTCTGGAGATGGGGATCCAGGCGTGTCCGACTATGATAAAACCGAATATAGACGAGATACGGATGCTCACCGGAAAGTCCTGTGACCACATGGAAGATATGATCGAAGCGGCAAAGGAGATCCATAAGAAGGGCGTAGATATCGTTGCGGTTTCTCTTGGAGGTGACGGTTCGTTTGTAGTTTGTGATGAGGGAATCTTCCGGGCAGAAGTACCGAAGATCGATGCAGTCAATACTGTGGGCTGCGGGGATTCCATGATCGCGGGCTATGCCCTGGGAATCAGCGAGGGGCTTTCTGTCAAAGAGACGCTCCGGAAAGCAAGCGCTATTTCGGCGGCAGCTGCCCTGAGAGAAGAGACCGGATTCTTTGTACAGGAAGATATGGAACGGATCCTGCCTCAGATAAAGATTACGGAACTGTGATGCAGCAGATGAAAATAAAGATATTATAAGGAGGAAAAGATGGGAGAATTTATTGATCCGGCTATCGTGCCGAAAATGAAAGTTTATACTGGAGAAGAGATCCCGGGAATCGGAATGGGAACTTTCGGATCTGACCGTGTCAGCCCGGAAGAAGTGTCGAATGCAGTGGCGGGAGCAATCCGCTGCGGTTACAGAATGTTTGACTGCGCTGCATGCTATGGAAACGAGGATCAGATCGGAAAGGTATTTAAAGATGCCTTCGACGAAGGCGTTGTGGAGAGAAAAGATCTGTATATCATGACAAAAGTCTGGAATGATATGCACAGAAGAGTGGAGGAGTCCTGCAGGAAGAGTATTGCAGATCTGCAGTGTGACTATATCGACATGTTTTTCATCCACTGGCCGTTTCCGAACTATCACGCACCGGGATGTGATGTTGACTCCAGAAATCCGGACTCAAAACCGTTTAGTGTGGAAGAGTTCATGGATACATACAGACAGTGCGAGAGTCTGGTGGAGAAAGGTCTGATCCGTCATATCGGTATTTCCAATATGACGATCCCGAAACTGGATGCAGTGCTTCCACTTATGAAGATCAAACCGGTTGCATGTGAAATCGAGCTTCATCCATGTATGCAGCAGAAAGAACTTTTCGATTATCTTGTAGCGCATGATATTCAGGTGGTCG
This sequence comes from Clostridiales bacterium, assembly GCA_019418195.1. Classification (GTDB taxonomy): domain Bacteria; phylum Bacillota; class Clostridia; order Lachnospirales; family Lachnospiraceae; genus Mediterraneibacter. The sequence goes on from DYCJ01000234.1 coordinate 1,367, forward strand.
GCTATATGCCGCTTGGTTCGCCGCAGAGACCGGAGAGGGATATCATGCCTGAGGATGTTGCAGACATGGAGCTGCCGGAGATGAAGGAAATCGCAGCGGCTCACAATTGCCATCCGGCTCTGGTCTGCCTGAAATGGTCCCATCAGTTAGGGGCAATCCCGATTCCGTTTTCTGTCCGTGAGAAGAATTATGTGAGCAACTTAAAATCTCTGACAGAAGATCCGCTGACGGATGAGGAGATGGCGAAGATTGCCACACTTGAGAGAAACAACCGTCTTGTAAAAGGGCATGTGTTCCTCTGGCCGGGGGCAAAAGACTGGCATGATCTCTGGGATGAGGATGGAAAGATTGTAACAGTGGAAGAATAATTTAATCATACGGACATATAAAATCCCGGGATGGAAATTACGGAAAGTATCCATCCCGGGATTTTATGAGACTTCAGGAATAATCAGAACAGATTCTTAAGGTATGCTACTGCCCCGAGCAGTCCTGCGTTATTGCCCAGTTGTGCAGATTTTATAATGAGATCTTTGCAGAAACCAGGCATAGTATAAGAAAGAATTTGTTCCCGAAGCGGCTCAATAAACAGCTCCTCTTGCTGACTAACACCCCCGCCGATTAGTACGAGCTGTGGATTAAAGATGTGAATTAGCCCGACAAGCCCGAGAGTTATTGAAGTAATCCATTCCGAAACAACGGAACGCAAAGCTGTATCACCCTGACTAACCCGGTTAAATATGAGTTGACCGTCTATATGATCAGCAGAAATGTCTGGAACAAGCTCATCGGCCCGATCGCGTACCATGTTGACAAGAGCTGTTGTAGAAGCATATTTTTCATAACACCCTCTGTTTCCGCAGGAACAAAGTTCTCCATCCGCCCTGATAGGAAAGTGTCCTAGTTCTCCGGCAATTCCCCGGACACCTGTGAGCAGTCTCCCTTCTGTAAGTATTCCTCCGCCAATTCCAGTCCCGATAGTCACCATGACAACATCCCTGTATCCACGGGCGGCGCCAAGCCAGCATTCACCCATGAGAGCGCAGTCAGCGTCATTTACAACAGATACAGGAAGGTGATAACTATCTTTAAAAATCTGCGCAATAGGCGTTTGGATCCAGTTAGCAATATGGCCGGCTGTTCCAGATACTACACCTTCCTTCGTGTCGATTTGACCGGTCGCCGAGATACCGAATCCAGACAGCTCTGCAAGTGTGATATGCTCCAATGCGAGAAACTGATCTACAGCGTTTTTTACAGTTACAATGATCGGCGTTTGATAGTGATCAAAATCAACGCGTTTTGAGTCGGTCGCAAGAAGTTCTCCTTCGGCTGTTACGTATCCGATTTTTACTGCAGTGCCGCCGATGTCAATGCCGATGTATCTCTTACTCATTTGTATTCCTCTTTTCTATGGCAGAAATGAAACGAGATGCAATTTCAAGAGGGCGTGTGATCGCACCGCCCACAACGACTGCATATGCGCCGGCATCCAGCATCTGAACAGCCTGTTCAGGATAATGTATTTTCCCTTCTGCAATGACCGGGATATCAAGATCTGTGCTTAACCGGCTCACCAATTCCAGATCAGGACCCTCGTGATGCGGCGAATAGTCCGTGTAACCGCTCAAGGTGGTTCCTACAAGATCAACTCCGCATTTCCATGCATTGATACCTTCTTCATATGTGGAAATGTCGGCCATAAGTATAATGTCAGGATATTTTCTGCGAATATCTGAGAGAAAATCATTAATAGTAGAGCCATCTCCGCGTTTGCGCAAAGTACAGTCCAGTGCGACGATATCGGAATCGGCTTCTACCAGCTGATCTACCTCTTTCATCGTCGGAGTAATGTAGGAATCATACCCGTCATAATTGATCTTGATGATTCCGATAACCGGAAGGCCTGTCTCCTCTTTAATGGCTTTTACATCTCGAACGCTGCTCGTGCGGATGCAGGGGGAACCAGCCTGCTTAGCAGCACGCGCCATGAGATACATGATTGATTTTTCTTCAACATAGAGCGGTTCTGACGGTAAAGCCTGGCATGATACAATAAGTTGCCCCTTGATTTTAGTTAGAATTTCTTCTTTAGACCATTCCATTTTGTTAGTCCTCCACTTTGATTTTAAATACAATTTTATTAACAGGTGCTGGCTGCCCTAACGCTATAGCAACCTTATGTGCATCCGAAGGATAGCAGACCATAAACTGTCCGGAGCTTAAGTAATAACGCCCGTTTTCCTTCCCGCTGTAGAATGCGATGTCTTTCTCCTCGGAATAAGCAGTTACTTCGGTCAGTACAGATGTATCGGCTGTCGCAATTCCTTCAATGCCCGATACGATATAATGAAC
>DYCJ01000235.1:0-3276 GCA_019418195.1 Clostridiales bacterium
ATAGCACCATGTCATCTCCTCTTTTCCGCCCACAATGGCAATAGCTGAAAATTCCCGTTTTCCCTCTGATACAGCTTTAAAGAACGCTGTCCTCTCTGCGCAATTCGTAGGCCCGTAAGCCCGATTCTCGATATTACACCCCTCATAAACCTCACCGCCCCCGCAGAGCAGAGCCGCGCCCACACGGAAACGGGAATAAGGGCTGTATGAATTCTCTCTTGCAGACATTGCATGTCTGATCAAATTCTCACGATCCATATCAGATCACTCCGTCAGAAATATTCTCTTTTCAGCTTTGTCGTATAAACAGCAAACCCGACCAAAACTACGAAAAAGACAACCATTCCCACTGTATCTACTATTTCCATAGAATATACATAGCAGTGGATCACGTCGATCACGCCATACACTAAGGCAACAATACCGAATCCGAGAAGTGCCGGCCCGGCCTTTTTAGTAAATGCATCTTTATCTTTACACTTTTTATAGATATAGTCTTTTCCAAGAAGCAATGATGCATTGATCTCACCGGTTGTTTTCATTTTTATATATGCATAGATTGCATAAACACCACAGGCAAGTACTATGACCCCGATAAATCCCCATATACTGTCCATATTATCCATGATCTTTTACTCCTTATACCCCAAGAATATCTTTCACTGCCGCTTTCATATCACAGGCATCACATTCCGTCGTGTGGCGGATATCGGCATTTCTTATCTCCTCGATCGCTTTCGGTATCTCTGTTCCTGAAATCCGGCTCAATTCATCGACCAGATCAAATTCATCAGCATCCGCGTATTTCTCATCAATAGCAGACATTACACTGTGGATGAATTTGTACGGGCTTGCCGTGGACGCCACGAGGCACTTTTTGTCATCCCCGCTGTCTTTTCTGTATCGGGCGCATACATACGCCGCCACTGCCGTATGAGTATCCATTACGTATCCTGTCTTCTCATAGGTCCTCCGGATCGTCTCTTTTGTCTCTTCTTCTGTAGCAAATCCGCCCTCGAAGTCCGCCAGACGCTCTTTCATTTCTGAAGTGATCTCATATGTGCCTTTCTCCTTGAGCTGCGTCATCAGTTCAGAATTTTTCTTTGCATCCTGCCCTGCAATAGTATAGATCAGCCGCTCCAGATTACTGGAGATCAGGATGTCCATAGAAGGAGAGGACGTCAGGATAAACTCACGGTTCCTGTCATATACGCCTGTCCGGAAGAAATCAAAAAGCACTTTATTTTCATTGGATGCGCAGATCAGTTTTGCGATCGGGACACCCATCTGCTTTGCATAATATGCCGCGAGGATATTTCCGAAATTTCCGGTCGGCACTGTCACATTGATTTCCTCCCCTGATGCGATTTCCTCATTTTCCAGGAGCTTTGCATATGCATATACGTAATATACCACCTGGGGGACAAGGCGTCCGATATTGATGGAATTCGCCGATGAGAACTGATAGCCCGCATCTGAAAGTTCCTTTTCCAGTTCCTTATCTTCAAAGAGAGCTTTAACGCCGCTCTGCGCATTATCAAAATTCCCGTGGATTGCCACTACAGATGTATTGTCACCTTTCTGTGTCACCATCTGCAGTTCCTGCACGCGGCTCACACCACCCTTTGGATAGAATACGATGATCTTTGTTCCGGGAACATCTGCAAATCCCGCAAGAGCCGCTTTCCCGGTATCTCCCGACGTAGCTGTCAGGATCACAATATCCTTCGTCACCTGATTTTTCTTCGCCGCCGTTGTCAGAAGGTGCGGCAAAATGGAGAGCGCCATGTCCTTAAATGCGATCGTAGCGCCGTGGAAAAGTTCCAGATGATATGTGTCTTCTACTTTGACGAGAGGCGCGATCACCTCTGTATCAAATTTGGAGTCATATGCGCTGGCAATACAGTGCTTCAGTTCCTCCTCTGTAAAATCTGTGAGAAACTGCTTCATGACAGCATAGGCCGTCTCCTGATATGTCATACCTTTCAGCTCATCCATCGTTACATCAAGTTTCGGAATGTACTCCGGTACGAACAGACCGCCGTCGTCTGCAAGTCCTTTTAAGACCGCCTCAGAAGCAGTTACTGTTTTATCAGAGTTTCTTGTGCTTTTATATAGTAGATTCATTCTTATACCCTCTTCTTCTTTTTTCCGTGTTACTGCACTGAATTATAGCACAGGATCATCCGCCCTGTCCATAGCGCCCGGTATCCCCCCGCTGTTTTCAAATCTGTATTATCGTTTTGATATTGCAATCGCCACAATGCCGCATACCGCCATCAGAACCGGATAGACGAGATAAGGAATCATGTCAAACGGCGTTAGTCCGGTAAGCGTCGCCGCAGAGAGAAGCTGGGCTCCATACGGGATCAGCCCCTGTCCCACTGATGTAAACATATCCAAAAGCGATGCCGATCTCTTAGGATCCACGTCAAACTCGTCGCTGATTTCCTTTGCGATCGGTCCTGACATTACAATTGCCACTGTATTGTTAGCCGTACACAAATCCACGAGAAGTGCCAGAGCCGCTATTCCGGCCTGTGCTCCTTTCTTGCCACGTATCCTGCTCTTGATCAAATTCAGGATAAAGTGGATACCTCCATTTGCCCGGACAAGCGATACGATACATGCCACAATAATAGAGATGACCGTAATATCGTACATCGAAACAACTCCGTCGCCAACCACAGTAAACATTTCCGACAGGGCGATCGTGCCTGTTCCTACACCGACAATAAGGGAAAGTACGGTTCCTGCGATCAGCACAACAAATACATTGATCCCGATTAAAGCCCCGATCAAAACGACCAGATATGGAATGACCTGAAGCAGATTGTACTCAGAACTCGCAATATCATAGCTCATGTCTCTTGTGATGAACCAGAAGAAAACTGCCGTAATGACAGCCGCCGGGAGTACGATCAGGAAATTTGCTTTAAACTTATCTTTCATCTCGCACCCCTGTGTCTTGACTGCCGCGATCGTCGTATCTGATATCATAGAAAGATTATCTCCGAACATTGCTCCACAGACTACGGCTGCAATACAGACCGCCAGAGGAAATCCTGCTTCTTCGCTGACCCCTACAGCAATCGGAGCCAATGCCGCGATCGTTCCCATGGAAGTACCCATGGAAACTGAAATAAAGCAGCTGATGATAAAAAGCCCTGACACAATAAAATGAGCCGGTATCAGGGACAGACCGAGATTTACTGTACTGTCCACGCCGCCCGCTGCACTCACGGCCCCTGAGAACCCTCCCGCGCAGAGGAAGAT
>DYCJ01000235.1:3286-3599 GCA_019418195.1 Clostridiales bacterium
CGCCTTTTGCAATAAGTCTGATCTTGTCATCAAAACTCACTTTTCTGTTCTGCAGAAATGCCACAAACAGCGCAATGAGAAATGCAACGATTGCCGGCATCGCATAAAAATCCCGAAATACAATACCTGCTCCTAAGAAGATAACAAGAAAAACGCCGATAGGCAGGAGGGCTGATGCCCGTCCAGTCATATTGTCCTTTTCCATAAGTTCCCCTTTCATAATTTGCTGCTATATTTGCAAAAAGGATGCCATGTGAATATTCCGAATCTACCACATACGGCATCCTTTCCCTTTTTCCTGTTACTTATTCCC
>DYCJ01000236.1 GCA_019418195.1 Clostridiales bacterium
GTATTACAGGCCTTGTAATGCCGGATTTTGTCACTCGGTCATCTTTCCGAAACGCTTGTAAACCCTCGGGATCCTCTTTCCGAGACAGCAGACGAATTCATAGTTGAACCTTCCGCTCAGCGCAGACAGATCTTCTACCGTTATACGCTCACTGCCATCCTGTCCGACCAGAATAACCTGATCCATAAACTTTGTCTCCGGGATATCCGTCACATCGACCATGAACTGATCCATGCAGACCCTCCCCAGGATCCGTGCACGCTTTCCATGAATGAGCACATATCCCTTATTTGACAGTGATCTGGGATATCCGTCTCCATACCCCACCGGTATCGTCGCAACTTTCATTTTCTCAGGCGCAACAAATGTTCCCCCGTAACTGATCGGAGTTCCGGCTGCCACTTCCTTAACGTAAGTCACATGGCTGACCAGTCTCAGTGCCGGCTTCAAATCCACTGATTCTTTCTTCACTTCATCAGAAGGATACATTCCGTAAGTCGAGATCCCCGCTCTCGCAAGGTCATGTCTCATATCCGGAAGGTCAATGATCCCCGCACTGTTATCACAGTCAAAGTAGCGGATTGACACACCTCTCCTCTCAATCTGCTCTTTCATCCACATAAATCGTTCATGCTGCGTCATGGTATAGCTCTTATCTGTTTCGTCGGCTTTTGCGAAATGGGTAAACATTCCTTCAAGCCGGACATTCGGCAGATGGCTGATCCGCTCTATGATGTCTGCACTGTCTTCACACACCGGAAAACCGATCCTTCCCATTCCTGTATCAATCTTAATGTGCAAATGCGCTGTCTTTCCAAGCCTGACAGCTGTCTCAGAAATCAAATCTGCCATTTCTTCCGTATATATGGCCGGGCGGATATCATAACACAGCATATCTTCATACTGATCCGGGAATACGCATCCGAGCACGAGTACCGGCTTCTTTATGCCGTGCTCACGCAGATCCACTGCTTCTTCCAGACATGCTACTGCATACCCCCACACATAAGGGAAATCTTCAAACATCTCCGCTATGGGAACAGCACCATGCCCGTATCCGTCTGTCTTGACAACAGCGATCAGTTTCGCATCGCCTCCGATCCGCTTTCTCATCTGTTCCATATTATACGCGATGGCGTCGAGATCGATCTCGGCACATACACGATTATGCTGTTTCATTTTTGTATCTCTCCTATAAATCTTATTCTTTTTTCTCCATACATTTTTCAATCCCGGCGATCAGATCACGTGCAAGGACACTGTAACTGCCCTTTGCCTCTTTTGCCTCATCTCCGCCGCATGCATGGAGATACACACCGAGCGCAGCGCTCTCATATGCCTGCATCCCCTGAGCCACAAGCCCTGTGATCACTCCGGCAAGGACATCCCCGGCTCCTGCTTTCGCCATCGCGCTGTTGCCGGCGAGATTAAAGAACGGATGCCTTCCCCTTTCTTGTACAAATGTCCTGCTGTCTTTTAAGACACACACTGCCGGATATTTCTCTGTGAATCCTCTGAGGATCTCCAGACGTCTGTCTGTGAGTTCGTTGACGGAATATCCTGTCAGGCGGGACATTTCTTTCATATGAGGGGTAAGGATGACCGGAGTATGCATCTTCTCCAGCAGATCCGTCTCCCTGGCAAGCAGGTTAAGTCCGTCCGCATCGATAATGCATGGAACGCTGACTTTATTCAAAGTACTTCTGAGTATCCGTTCCGAAGTTTCTCCTGTGCCGAGTCCGCATCCGATGCAGACTACATCCGCCCAGTCCAGAAGGCGGGCGAGCTTATCTTCATCATATTCCTGATAGCAGGAAATAACTGCCTCAGGCAGAAGCTGCTGCAAGATAGCGCGGTTCTCCTGCGCCGTGTATATCTGCACCAGACCGGCTCCCACTGCATATGCAGCTTTTGCGGAGAGATATGCGGCGCCTGCCATTCCGCTGCTTCCTGTGACCATGAGTACTTTGCCATAGCTGCCTTTGTGTGAATCTGCTTTTCTCTCAGGTAAGAGTTTCGGGATATCATGGCGGTCATATGTGATGCACACATTTTCATCGGGAGCAAAAAACTCCGGATCAATTCCGATCGGAACAGCCACAGTCTCTCCCGCACAATACCTGCCTGGATACATCTCACATCCCGCTTTTACACATGCCATTGCGACTGTGAGATCAGCGCGGAAAGCAGTTCCTAGTATCTTCCCTGTCGCAGAGTCGACGCCGGAAGGTATATCAACTGCAACTTTACCGCAGTTCTGTTTATTCATCCACGCAATGATATCCGCATACTTGCCGCTGATCCCGCGGCTTAACCCGACACCAAACACGGCATCTATTATAACAGTATATTCTTTTTCCGGGATTTCAGTGATAATACTGATTCCGAGATTCCCGGCAATCTTTTTCTGTATCCTGCACTCTTCACTCAGCGAATCTTCCCGTCCCGCAAAAAGGATACAGGCATTCTTCCCCTCTTCCGTCAAAAGCCTTGCTATGGCAAAACCGTCCCCTCCGTTATTGCCGCTGCCGCATACGACCAGCGCCCGGGATGTGTCTATGCCGTGCATATGCATCATCTCTACAGTTTTCAGTGCAGCCCGTTCCATAAGCACGAGGGAAGGGATTCCTGTCACTTTGATCGTAAAACTGTCTGCCTGGCTCATCTGTGTTCCATTCGGAAGATATCTCATATATGATCACCGGTCCTTTTTATCTTGTTCTTCCAATCGGACAGGGAAGATTCTCTTCCCCTATCCGAAGCGATACCCCGCAGCGAACTGCGGGGTCTGAGTATTATCCGTTTCTTATTTTTTATGCACTTCTTTGCGCTGATTGATATTATAAGAGAGCTGCATCAGACTGTCAGAGAGATGAACGCTCTCAACTACTACATCTTTGGGCAGCGTCAGATCTGTATGTGCAAAATTCCAGATTGCCTTTATCCCGTTCTCTACCAGGATATCAGCTACTTCGACCGCTTTTGATTTTGGGATCGTAAGAGCTGCGATCTCAATTTCATTATCAGCAAGAAAATCAACCAGTTCATCCATCATACGGACCTGCACTCCCCTGATCGACATGCCCTCCAGCCTGGGATTTACATCAAAAAGACTCTTTAAGATAAATCCGCTTCTCTCAAAAGATGCATAATTTGCAAGTGCCTGTCCGAGATTTCCCGCTCCTATGATAATAAAATCATGTGTCTTGTCGAGTCCTAAGATCTTACCGATCTCGGTATACAGATATTTTACATTATACCCGTATCCCTGCTGTCCGAACCCCCCGAAATTATTGAGATCCTGACGGATCTGCGATGCAGTCACCTGCATCTTTTTACTCAGATCGTTTGATGAGATCCTCTCCACGCCCTCTTCCAGAAGATCTCCCAGATACCTGTGATATCTCGGCAGCCGTGAGATAACGGCGCGGGATATTTTTCTATACTCCAAATTTACCACCTTCCATCGCATGGCAATCCTCCAGTCACAATCTTCAGCCTGCTACGGATGGATTTGCTCTTTTATGCGCTCCATATTATATACTTTTTTATTATATAGAATAGATAATCTTCTGTCAATTTTTACT
>DYCJ01000237.1:0-3275 GCA_019418195.1 Clostridiales bacterium
ACTGGGGAAGGATCCTGTGTGCAATGGGATATTCCGGAGCACAGTTTGACCCGGAAAAAGTGGACCTCTATTTCGAGAGCGAGGCAGGAAATCTTAAGATCATTGAAAATGGAGTTGCACTGGATTACAGCGAGGAGAAAGCAACAGAAATCCTGTCTCAGCCAAAAGTAACAGCAATTGCGGATATTAAAGAAGGAGATGTCGAGGCGACAGCATGGGGATGCGATCTGACACATGGATATATCGATATTAATGCAGATTACCGCAGCTGACATCTGTATATTTTGAAATGCAAAAAGGAAATGATGCAAATGGGGACAGGGCAAATGCCGGTTTGGGACACCGTAAAGTCTGATTCGGGACGTAGTCAAATCGGGTTTTACTACGTCCCCAAAGGAGGTAAGTATGAATAAGAATATGCAGCAATATCTTGAAAAGGCGCAGGTTCTAATCGAGGCCCTGCCATACATCCAGCGCTTCAATCGCAAGATCATCGTAGTCAAATACGGCGGCAGCGCTATGGTGGACGAGGAACTGAAGAAACGTGTCATCGAGGATGTAACCCTTCTGAAGCTTGTCGGCTTCAAGCCGATCATCGTACACGGAGGCGGCAAGGAGATCAGTAAGTGGGTCGGCAAAGTAGGCATGGAGCCGAAATTTATCAACGGCCTGCGTGTGACCGATGCAGATACGATGGAAGTGGCAGAGATGGTGCTTGGCCGTGTTAACAAGAGTCTGGTACAGCTTGTTGAGAGCCTCGGCGTGGGTGCCATCGGCATCAGCGGCAAGGACGGCGCACTTCTGAAGGTCGATAAGAAATATTCCGATGGACAGGACATCGGATATGTGGGAGACATAAAAGAAGTAAACGGCCAGATCTTATATGACCTGCTGGAAAAAGATTTCCTCCCGATCGTTTGCCCGGTGGGACTGGATGATGATTTTAATACATATAATATCAACGCGGACGATGCGGCTTGTGCCATTGCCCGTGCGGTCAAAGCGGAGAAACTGGCGTTTTTGACGGATATTGAGGGCGTGTATAAAGATCCGTCAGATCCGTCTACACTTATCTCCGAGCTTCGTGTGGACGAGGCGAAGAAACTGATGGACAGCGGATACATCGGCGGCGGTATGCTGCCGAAACTCCAGAACTGTATCGATGCCATTGAAGCAGGCGTTTCAAGAGTGCATATCCTGGACGGGCGGATTCCGCATTGTCTGCTCCTTGAAATCTTTACGAATAAAGGAATCGGTACGGCAATTTTAAACAGTGAAGAAAGCAGGTATTATCATGGTGAACAATAAGATACAGGCGGCAGAAGAAAATCTGATCCGCGTATATAACCGTTTCCCGGTGGTGCTGGACCACGGCGAGGGAATGTACCTTTATGACACGGATGGTAAGGAATATCTTGATTTTGCCGCGGGATTTGCGGTGACAGGACTGGGATATGACAATAAAGAGTTAAATGAGACTCTGAAAGCGCAGATTGATAAATTATATCATACATCGAACCTTTATTATCACGAGAGCTGCGGCGAGGCGGCGAAAGAACTGAACCGTGTCAGCGGAATGGACAGGGTGTTCTTTACAAACAGCGGCGGAGAGGCGGTGGAAGGCGCCTTAAAGTCCGCCAGACGCTACGCATATACGAAAGGCACGGGAAGATATGAGCTCATTGCCATGGAGAATTCATTCCACGGCAGGACGTTCGGGGCAGTGTCGGTGACAGGCCATGACTCTTACCGAGAGCCGTTTGAGCCCCTTGTTCCGGGTGTGAAATTTGCAAAATTCAATGATCTGGACAGTGTGAAAGCACTGGTCAGTGACAAGACCTGCGCGATCATTCTGGAGCCGCTTCAGGGAGAGGGCGGCATCAATCTTGCCACGCAGGAATTTATGGAAGGAATCCGGAAGATCTGTGACGAGAACGGAATCCTTATGATCTGCGACGAAGTGCAGTGCGGCATGGGCCGGACTGGAAGTATGTTCGCATGGCAGGGGTTCGGCACAAAGCCGGATATCATGACAATGGCAAAAGCAATCGGAAACGGCATTCCGGTAGGGGCGTTTGCCATGACGGAAGAGGTTGCCAAATACTCTCTGCAACCCGGAGACCACGGAGCTACATATGGTGGCAATCCTCTTGCATGTACAGCGGTAAGAAAAGTGATCGAGATCTTTGAACGGGACAATATCGTAGGTCACGTCAATGAAGTGGCACCATATCTCACGAAAAAGCTGGATGAGCTTGTGGATGAACTGGACTGTGTAGTTCAGCGCAAAGGAAAAGGTCTGATGCAGGGCATCGAGATCACAAAGCCTGTTGCAGAAGTAAACCGGCTCTGTGTAGAGGGAGGACTTCTTGTGATACAGGCAGAGGGAAATGTGATCCGCTTTGTTCCACCTCTGATCGTGGAGGAGAAGCACATCGATGAAATGATAGAAAAACTGAAACGGGCATTGGCAGAGTAAGTGGCGGACTGGTAATGCATAAGGAAACCGGTCATGGGACATACTATCCGGAAAACAGGCATAAAATGCATGGAGGTATGATCCGATGATTGGTTTTTTTATTGCGCTGCTCTCCGGAGCGATGATGAGTATACAGGGAGTGTTCAACACACAAGTCACAAAGACGACCGGTGTATGGGTAAGCAACGGATGGGTCCAGATCACTGCCTTTGCAGTCTGTATGGCAGCCTGGTTTTTTACAGGGCGGGACAGTGTGGCAGCTTTAGCAAAGGTTGAACCAAAGTATATGCTCCTCGGCGGAGTGATCGGCGCAGGGATCACATGGACGGTCATCAAGAGTATCGAAGCCCTTGGTCCGGCAAAATCAGCCCTTCTTATTGTTATTGCACAGCTTGCGGTATCTTATGTGATCCAGCTTTTTGGTCTGTTCGGAATGGACAAAGAGCCCTTTTCGTGGAGAAAACTGGGCGGGCTTGCACTGGCTGTCGTGGGAATAGCTATATTCCAGTGGGAGTAAAGATATATTTGGACAAGTCAGACGAGATTTGCAAAAAAACCGTAATAAATATGTAACAAAGCGTCAAATCCTTAACAAACAATTAATTGTCTATTGTAATTTCCGAAAAAATTCGTTACAATGTTACTGTCCGGCATAAAAGGGGTATTTCTCCTGCATGAGAAAGTAGGAGAGAGCTATGCAAGACAGTCTGAAAAAAATCAAATTATCACGCACTTTTGGTAAAACACTCATTTTTATAGTGTTTTTCTTTTTCGCCGGCTGCGGCAGCGCAGATAC
>DYCJ01000237.1:3285-3578 GCA_019418195.1 Clostridiales bacterium
GACAGATGAGGGGACGGAAGAAACGGCAGAGAAGGACGAAACTTCAGAAAATAACGGGGAAGAACAGGCAGATGCAGCGGAGCAGACAGTATTCGTGTATGTATGCGGAGAAGTCAGGTCGCCCGGGGTATATGAGCTCAGGGCGGATGCACGTGTATTTGAGGCGATCAGTTCGGCGGGCGGCATCACGGAGGACGCCGCTCCGGATGCAGTCAACCAGGCGCGGGTCATAGTGGACGGAGAGCAGATCTATGTCCCGACAGTGGAAGAGGCAGCATCACAGGAAACAGGGG
>DYCJ01000238.1 GCA_019418195.1 Clostridiales bacterium
GTGTTCCCTCAATGTACTGCTGAAGGAGAACTGTCGGAGTAAATCCGTCAAATTCTTCAAGCACACCTCTCTTTGCTCCGAATTTTCCTGCTGCTTCTTTCCATGTGCTGTCGTCAAAATCTGCTGCTGTCCAGGCTGTAAGTGATCCAAGACCTGAAGCAGGATCCGTATTGTTGTCAAGATATTTCCATGTTGTATCCTGACCGACAAGCTGCTGTGATGTGGCCTCTGCCTGCCCTTCTGTCCCCTCTTCAGCCGCGCGGACTGTTGCGGGTGCAGGTACATTACAGACGCTGCCGATTACGTTGCTGCCGCAAAGTACCAATGCCATTGCAGCCATGCCGGCTTTCACTTTGACATTTCTTTTCATATACGCCATAGCAATATAATCCTCCTCTGATTTCTTTAGAATCTTCTGGTTGTTCAACCGAGTACATTCTACATTTCTCAATTCAGGGAGACAATATACTTTACGGTCATTTAAAGCTATTTAACACAGACATGCAAAATGATTTAACATTATTTTAAAGAACCTTTATATCTTGCGGCTGCATATACCGCTGCGGCGAGCGGCATCGTCACTGCCAGTGCCGGGTAAAACCACCGGATATCAGCCCCGCCGTACAGTGCCCCTCCGATCATCGGTCCGAGCGTCATTCCAAGATCAACACCGATATAGTATGTGCTGTTTGCAAGACCTCTTTTTTCTCTGCCTGCAAGCAGTATCGCCGTCGACTGGCAGACTGAGCTCATGACGCCATATCCGCCGGCGAGGAAGGCAGATGCCAGAAGCATTGTTATATTATTTTGCATGACGGCAAGGAGCACAATGGCCGTCAGCTCACTGATACAGCCGGCAAGAAGGAAGACATGAAAAGGCAGCTTGTCAAAAAAACTGCGCAGTGTCAGTCTCAGCACGATCAGTACTACGGCGTAGGCCGGGAAAAACATGCTCACTGTAACATTAAGGCGGCGGACTTCGGCATAGGTCACAAGAAATGACTGTGTCGCACAGTAAGGGATTGCAAACATCATGATAATAAATGCGACCGGAAGCACTTTGGCTTCAACGAGCCGGAGGCGGGGGATTTTCCGGGCTGTATTTAACTTTGGCGAATCTGTTTTGGTATCCGTTGTATCTTCCGGTTCCCGGTTCAGTTCAAGAGACACGGGCTCACCCTTATCTTTTATAAACTGGATCACTATAATGATCGCAGCAGAAAAGGCTAAAGCAATACAAAAAGCTGTCCTGTATCCGAATCTCTGGTAGACACTGACTCCGATCGCCGGTGCCACCGCCATCGCCAGGGCATTCATTGTTCCGTAGAATCCCATACCGGAACCGATCTTCTCTTTCGGCAGCATATTCGACATCCAAGTGGCCATACACACCGAACAGCATGCAAACCCCACTCCGTTGATGATCCTTGATACTACTACGACTGCCGCGTTCGGTGCAAGAATATATCCGATACATGCTATTGTCATGAATGCAGCCCCGATAAATGATACTTTGTATTTGCTTAATTTGTCTGCAAGATTTCCTGCAAGAGGTCTGCAGAACAGAGAACACAGATTCATCAGGCCGCCGACAAAGCCCATGACTGCGGCGGACGCACCGATACTCTCTGTAAATCCCGTGATCAATGGTGTCACAAGCATCGGGCTTGACATATAGAAAAAAGTTGAAATAAGCACCAATATGATATCTTTTGAGTACATATTCTGTTTCATTTTTGCTCTCCCTGTTTTATAATACCTATTATACGCATAAAAAAGCGGAATAACACCAGACAAATGAGGGAAAATAAATGCAGTATACAGCACCACATTACTATAAAAAGTTTCATTGTATTGCCGGAGCCTGTCCGGATACCTGCTGCGCCGGATGGCAGATCCAGATCGATCCTGCCTCCCTGAGAAAATATAAGAAAGCGAAAGGAACATTCGGAAACCGTCTGAAAAATGAGATTAACTGGAAGGAATCCTCTTTTCGTCAGTATGACGGACGCTGTGCTTTTCTCAACGATGAGGATCTGTGTGACCTGTATCTGGAAGGCGGCGGAGAAAGAGCTTTCTGCCGCACCTGCCGCACATATCCGCGGCATATCGAAGAGTTTGAAGGGCTGAGGGAAATTTCCCTGTCTCTTTCCTGCCCGGCTGCAGCGGAACTTATCTTGAACTGCAGTGAGCCTGTCACCTATCTCCATGCGGAAAATCCGGACCGGGAGGAATCCTATGAAGAATTCGATTTTTTCCTGTTTACAAAGCTGACAGATGCAAGAAGCCTTATTCTGAAGATCCTGCAGGACAGAACCCTGCCGGTCACTCTGCGTATAGCAGTTGTCCTGTCTCTGTCCCATGATCTCCAGGAGAGGATTGACAAAAATGCCCTTTATGATGCTGACACTGTACTGGAGAGGTATTCCTCCGAAAATGTCCGGGAATGGTTTGAGGCCCGCCTCCGGAAACTGAACCTGACAGACAGATGGGAAGAACGACGCAGAAGAACTCTGCTTAATCTCTTTTCTATTCTGGATCAACTGGAGGCGCTCCGCGATGACTGGAAACCATATCTCCATAATACACGGAGAATACTTGAAAACGCCCCGGTCCCCACGGTGGAGACTGAGCTTCAGTTTCATAAGCTCTTTTCAGATGTCATAGCAGAACAACTGCTTGTCTACTTTGTATTTAGCTATTTCTGCGGCGCAGTCTATAACGGAAATGCTTACGGGAAAATGAAGTTCTCTATCGCCGGCATGATCCTGATCCGTGAACTTCTACGTGCACAATGGCTCGCCGGACAAAGCACAGATACAAAATGTATCACCAGGACAGCCTGCCGTTATGCACGTGAGGTGGAGCATTCGGACTACAACAAAACCACAATGGAACACCTGCTTGGAAGGGAGGATGTATTCGGTATCGAAGATTTATTCTCGATACTATAGAAAAACCGGGGACGATTACCCCGGTTTCGATTTTTATATCTTTTTTATGGATTATCAATGACGTCCCAACTGCCAGAATGCCACAGCACTCGCAGCAGCCACATTAAGCGAGTCAACGCCGTGGCACATAGGGATTTTTACTGTATAGTCACACATATCATCTCTCTGCTTACATCAGATGTGAAGCAACTGCCCACACAATTGCGATCACAAGGATAGCAGTGATCACGATTCCCCAGAATTTGGCACTGCTCTTCTGCAGTTTCTCTTTTTCTCTTAATTCATCAAGTTCGTTTTTCGGATCTTTCATTTTCTTTTTCCTTTCTTTTTCCCTCTTTATATTCAATCGTTTTTATTATTCAGCTTCCGGATCTCTTCCCCTGAGTCTCAGGTAATAGAATCTAAGTTTTTCCACAAGTATTGTCAGATATCGCAATACAGGCTCTGTTGCTATCGCAAACACAACGAACAGCATAACACATTCCATCGTCATCCCGGTTATAGCAAAGAGATTATTCAGGAAGATACTGCAGAACAGAAGTCCTGCGATACATCCACCGAGGATAGCCGCACGGATCTTATTCATCGGTGCACTGATCTTATACAGGATCATGAATCCTA
>DYCJ01000239.1:0-622 GCA_019418195.1 Clostridiales bacterium
GGAGAATATAAAATGACTTCTGTAACACAGAGTCGGCAGGAAAGGAACGAGACATATGACAAAAAAGCAGCGTGCTTTGGAAGTGATCGAAAGGTTGAAAAAGGAATACCCGGATGCAGGCTGTACACTGGATTACGATCAGGCGTGGAAACTTCTGGTCAGTGTGCGTCTTGCTGCCCAGTGCACGGATGCCCGTGTGAATGTAGTGGTGGAGGGACTGTATGAAAAGTATCCCGATGTAAACGCGCTGGCGGACGCGGATGTAAATGATATCGAGGAAATCGTGCGTCCCTGCGGGCTGGGCAGAAGTAAAGCAAGAGATATCAGCGCATGTATGCAGATGATCCGTGACGAATACGGCGGAAAGGTGCCGGATGATTTTGATGAACTTATGAAACTTCCGGGAGTCGGGCGAAAGAGTGCAAATCTGATCATGGGCGATGTATTCGGGAAACCTGCGATCGTGACAGATACCCACTGTATCCGTCTTGTTAACCGGATCGGACTGGTAGACGGAATTAAGGAACCGAAAAAGGTCGAGATGGCGCTCTGGAAGATCATTCCTCCGGAAGAGGGTAGCGACTTCTGCCATCGGCTTGTCTATCATGGCAGGGATGTATGT
>DYCJ01000239.1:632-3563 GCA_019418195.1 Clostridiales bacterium
CTGAAGATGAACCGGCGCCAGAATGTTCACGTGGTCCCGGCAGCAGGAAAAACGAATAAAAAAATAAATTTTCTCGAAATATAAGAAAGATGAGGAGGCAGACATGAAAAGTATTAAACTGAGAGATAATTTTTACTGGACAGGCATTATTGACGATCAGCTCCGTGTATTTGACATTATCATGTACACGGAGTTTGGAACAACTTATAATTCTTACGTAATGAAAGCCGGAGATAAGACAATACTTTTCGAGACGGCAAAGGCTAAGTTTTTTGACCAATATCTCGAGAAGCTTCAGGAAGTGACTGATGTACACAAGATTGATTATCTTGTTGTCAGCCATACAGAGCCGGATCACGCCGGAAGTGTGGAAAAACTTCTTGATTACAGTCCCCAGATGAAGGTCATAGCGACAGGCTGTGCTCTGGGATTTTTGAAGGAAATCGTAAATCGTGATTTTGTCGGGATTCCGGCAAGAGACGAGGAGAAAATGGTGATCGGGAACCGGACTCTTAAGTTTATGTTCGTGCCAAATCTGCACTGGCCGGATACGATGTATACATTTATCGAGGAGGAGCAGATACTGGTCACCTGCGATTCTTTCGGTTCTCACTATTGCCTGCCGGAAGTGGTTTCAACAGAGATCAGGAACGAAGAAGACTATCAGAAAGCCCTGAAATATTATTATGACTGTATTATAGGACCGTTTAAGCCGTTTATGCTCAAAGCCCTTGACCGGGTGGAGAATATGGATATATCTATGGTTTGTACAGGACACGGGCCGGTGCTTGTGGGAGACCGTATCAAGGCTGTGATGAAACAGTACAGAGAATGGTCAACAGTTGTAAATCCGAACCCGAAAAAGACGGTCATCATACCATATGTGAGTGCCTACGGCTATACAAAGATGCTTGCAGAAAAGATTGCTGAGGGCGTAAAAGACAGCGGTGATATTGATGTGCGTTCTTATGATATGGTTGAGGCTGATGCAGCAAAAGTAAATGAAGAACTGCTGTTTGCGGACGGTATCCTTCTTGGAACTCCTACAATCGTGGGCGAAGCGTTAAAACCGATCTGGGATCTGACGCTGGGGATGTTCCCGGCGACGCATGGTGGAAAATATGCAGGTGCATTCGGCAGTTACGGATGGAGCGGTGAGGGTGTTCCGAATATCACAGAGAGACTGAAACAGTTGAAAATGAAAGTGTCCGAAGGATTCCGGGTGCGCTTCAAGCCGTCAGATGCAGATCTGGTGAGTGCATATGAGTACGGTTATCAGTTTGGCTGCGTGGTTCAGAATAAAGAGCCGGTGAAACCGAAGAAGAAAGGTTCCAGAAGCCTTGTAAAATGCCTTGTCTGCGGTGAGATATTTGATGCATCACTGGAAATATGTCCGGTATGCGGTGTCGGAAAAGAAAACTTTGTATCAGTAGATGTGGAAGATACCGGCTATACGAACGATACACAGGAATACTATGTGATCCTCGGAAACGGGGCAGCAGGATTCAATGCGGCGAAAGCAATCCGTGAGCGGGATAAGACCGGCTCTGTTGTTATGATCTCCAATGAACCTTATCCGTCCTACAACCGGCCGATGCTGACAAAATCCATCGTTGCAGGTTTAAGTGCAGAGCAGATTGCCATCGAAGGTCCGGAATGGTATGAAGAGAACCGGGTATACCAGATGCTCGGTAAACAAGTGACATCTGTTGATATGGACGCAAAAGAAGTCCTTCTGGACAGCGGTGAAAAAGTCAGGTTTACCCGTCTGATCTATGCGCTGGGAAGCGAATGTTTCATCCCGCCGATGGAGGGACACGCTCTTCCGGAAGTAGTGGCGATCCGCAGATTAAGCGATGTAGAAAAAGTAGAGAGCCTTATGCAGACGGCAAAAAATGCTGTAGTGATAGGCGGCGGTGTGCTGGGGCTGGAAGCGGCATGGGAACTGAAAAAGGCAGGACTTAATGTGACTGTCCTGGAGGTGGCTCCGGTCCTCATGGGCCGTCAGCTCGATAATGGCTCTGCAGAAATCCTCAAGGAGATCGCAGCAAAACATGATCTGACGATCCGTACAGGTGTGTCTGTGTCTGCGATCGAAGGAGAAGATCATGTAAGCGGCGTCCGTATCGGAGGAGGCGAGACAATACCGGCAGATATTGTCATCGTGTCCGCGGGAGTCAGGGCGAAGACAGATCTGGCACAGTCCATCGGTCTGGAAATCGGACGCGCCGTGAAAGTGGACAGTCATATGATGACGAACGTACCCGGAGTTTATGCATGTGGCGACTGTGCGGAATATGAAGGCGCAAACTATGCAATCTGGCCGGAAGCGTCAGAACAGGGAAGGATTGCCGGGGCAAATGCCGCAGGTGAGGGACTGGAATATGAGCCGGTGGAAGCAGCGCTTACGTTCCATGGAATGAATACGGCACTCTTTGCTGCAGGTGACAACGGCAAGAACCCGAATCTGCTGTACAAGACTGTGGAATTCAGGGACATGGGCAAAGGACAGTACCGCAAATATTATTTCCTCAACAACAGATTGTCCGGCGTGATTCTGATAGGAGATCTCAGCGAGATGGCGCGTATGACAGAAGCGTTGAAAAAACACGCTCTGTATAAAGACGTGATACAATAACGTATGATTCTAGCAGTTCAGTCCGCGCCATTCGTAAAACCGCACTTCGTGCTTACTGCGGCTATCGCCGCTGTTTTACTTATTAACAGGCGCTCAGCCCGTGGAACGGCCCGCTCGAAAAATCATGCGAGCATGATTTTCTCTCCCGGTCAGTTCCACGGCTGAACTGTCACGAAAAAAATTTAAAAAAGTTCTTGCATTTTATGAAATTATATGATAAGATACCGATTGTGTCAGAGATGACGCGGGTGTAGTTCAATGGTAGAACACCAGCCTTCCAAGCTGGATACGTG
>DYCJ01000024.1:0-6811 GCA_019418195.1 Clostridiales bacterium
CTTTTACATAGGCAGCTCCCATCTTCCCCGTCAGGTAAGGATCTTCTGAAAAATACTCGAAATTCCTTCCGCACAGGGGATGCCTTTTGATATTCATCGCAGGTCCGAGGATTCCGTTGATCCCGTAAGCCCTGAACTCTTCTCCCAGTGCGTTTCCCACTCTGCGGACCAGATTTTCATCCCATGTAGCTCCCAGAGAACACCCTGTCGGGAATGCCGTTGACGGCACCTCCTCACCTTTTACCGCACTTGGAAATGACGAGCGGATCTTCTGTTCCATAATATCCTGACGGCTGTTCAAGAACCAGCTCGGAGTTTCGCCGCGCCACTTTATTAACGCCCAGAAGGTCGAATATGCAAAAAAACTGCTGACCGAAGGGAAGTCCGTCACTGAAACAGCTATGCTTCTGAACTTTTCGACCAGCAGTTATTTTTCAACAGTATTTAAAAAATATACGATGTATACGCCAAAGGACTATGTACGCAAAAAACGGGAAACTTAAAGTCAGATCGTGCTTCAGTCGCGCTGAACCGATGCCGGCGTCCCGTACAGATCGTACGGCGTCGCCTGATATACGTAGTAGTTCACCCAGTTCGTATACAGGTTGTTTGCATGTGATCTCCAGGTAAGTACAGGCTTATTCTCCGGGTCATCGTCCGGATAATAATTCTCCGGTATCTGGGGATTCAGGCCTCGGCCCATATCTCTCTTATACTCTGCGTCCAGAGTCATCCTGTCATATTCCGGATGTCCCATCACGAAAATCTGTCTGCCCTCCTGCGCCATACACAGAAATACTCCCGCCTGTCTGGAATCAGCCAGAATGGTGATCCGCTCATCTGTCTCCAGTAATTCCTGCGGTACTTCCGTATGTCTGGAATGAGGCGCCATAAACACATCGTCAAATCCTCTCACAAGCGGAATCCTGCGGTTTCTCACGCGGTGCCGGTACACACCGGACAGTTTCTTCGGCAGATCCGCCTTATTGATCCCATAGTGATAGTAGATTCCAGCCTGTGCCCCCCAGCAAAGGTGCAGCGTAGACGTTACGTTTGTCTTCGTCCACTCCATGATCTTCTTGAGTTCTTCCCAGTAGTCCACCTCCTCAAACGGCATCTGTTCTACCGGAGCTCCTGTTATGATAAATCCGTCAAATTTCTTATCGCAGATACTCTCAAACGGCTCATAGAATTTATAGATATGGCTTGTGGAAGTATTTTTTGACACATGGCTCGTCATCCGCACAAAGGTCACATCTACCTGGATGGGCGTGTTGGACAGAGAACGCAGGATCTGAAGTTCCGTGTCCTCTTTCAGCGGCATCAGGTTCAGAAGGCCAATACTCAGAGGTCTGATATCCTGATGTGCAGCCCTGTACTCATCCATAACAAATATATTTTCATGTTCCAGTATCTCTTTTACCGGAAGGTCGTTTTGTACCCGAATCGGCATAATAATTATCCCCTTTATACTTTAGTGTGCATTAAAGTTATTATACCGCTTACTTTCCGAGGCAGTCAACAAGTTTTATGGTCGGTTATAATGATGCAAAATCAGGCGACTCACAGGAGCAGTTTGTTCAAAATCATAAGAGGACGGATAATCCCCGCCCTCTTAATTCTTCTGATATTTTTAGTTAACCACAGTGGCACTGGAAAGTCGAACATTCCGTACCGTCCGCCGAACTTGCACTTCCGCCTTCCACGCTGATCTTTCCCGCATGACATTTGCACTGTTCGTTGTACATGCAGTTTGTAGCTTTGCAGTCGATAGCCGAGCGGTCAGACGCCTCATGCATGGAGTTCAGTGAATTAGAGTACGTTCCGTCTTTTCTCTCCTGAAAACTGTCGCAGCATGTTTCCTGCGGATTCTTTGCATTCTCCCCGCCTACCTGGATCTTATCAAGATCACAGAGATACTGCTGATTGTGTACACATGTCTGTACCGTACATTTCAATTCCGGCATAATGATACCTCCTCTTTCTTCAGATTCAGAATCAATTATGCCCGTCTGATGATAAAATTATACTTTATCGCTCATTTTTGATCATATTACAGCCCGCGCCCTGTCGGGATGCTCCCCTGACCATCCAGTCTGGGGCATTGTTGACAGTCTCCAGATATCATCCTGTTCCAGCTCAAAAGAATACAGATCGAGATTTTCCCTCATCCGGTCCTCCGAGGATGACTTCGGCAAAGGTATAATATTTCTCTGGACTGCGAATTTCAGGCAGATCTGTGCAGGTGAAACGTCGTACTTTGCTGCCAGTTCTTTCACCAGCGGTTCATCCAGTACCCGGCTTCGTCCGATCGGGCTCCATGCCTGGACAAGTATTCCTCTTTCCCGGCAGTAGTTAACCACAGCTTCCTGACTGTAACCCGGATGATATTCAATCTGATCCACTGCAGGTCTGACTCTGCAGTCTTTCAGAATGTTTTCAATATGATGGGGAAGGAAGTTGCTCAGTCCGATGGCACGGATCTTTCCTGCCTCATACAGTTCCTCCATTGCTCTCCATGTCTCTTTATCCAGCTGCCTCCATTCTTTATATCCCGGTTCTGGCAGCGGCCAGTGGATCAGATACAGATCCAGATAGTCAGTTCGCAGATTATTGAGGGTACGCTCAAATGCACTTTTTACATTTTCATATCCCATCTCGTCTTTCCACAGCTTGCTTGCGATAAAAAACTCTCCCCTGGAAATCCCGCTCTCCCGGATCGCTTCCGCAAGATATGTCTCGGTCCCATAGAAAGACGCCGTATCAAAATACCTGTATCCTGCTCCGATAGCGGCGCGGATCACGTCCGCACTCTTTCCGTCCGCAGCTTTGTAAGTCCCGAATGCTACGGCAGGTATCTCCACACCATTGTTTAATACATAGTGCTCTATTTTGTTTGACCCATATATGTTCTTCATTTTCTCTTTCCTCATTTTTTCATCATCTTCAGCCACGCATGTATAACTGCAAAAAATTCCCTCAAAAGATAATTAAGCTGAAATACAGGATTTGAACTTGCAGGGATCTTATATGCATTCCGGTATCCCTCCTGGCCTGCGATCAAAAGTGCACGGTACATATGAAATCCGTTTGTCACGATCCCGATATCCTCTCGTCCGGGGTCTGTGTATTTTCGACTGTACCTTAAGTTCTCGCGTGTCGATGTGGATTTATCTTCCCGGATTATCCTTTCCCTGTCGATTCCTGAACTGATCAGATAGGCTGCCATGGCATCCGCTTCTGATATTTCCTCGCCCGGTCCCTGTCCGCCGGAGACAATGACCCGTGTATCCGGATATTTTTTTAAATACAAGGCAGCCCGGTCAAGCCGGCGTTTCAGCGAATCGGAGAGCTTCTTCCCTTTCACCTGGGCTCCCAGGACTATAATGCAGTCCACTTTTCTTTCATTCCAGGATAACATAGCGGAAAAAATCCTGATTTCTACCAAAATCAGACAGATCCATCCTATACCGCAGACAACCGATAAAAATGTATACATGTATGCAGGGAGCGGCGCACACCCGATGATAAGATGTGCGCCGCCCGTGAACAGCCAGAAGACTGCAAAAGTCGATCTCAGCTTCCTTGAATGCCATACAAGTACCAGATAGTACAAAAGACATAAAATTCCTGTGATCAGAAAATAATATTTCATTTACACATTTCTTCCACAGCACTTTTTATACTTTTTACCGCTGCCGCACGGACAGGGGTCATTCCTTCCGATCTTCTTCGGCTTGCGGATCGTGCCGGATGCCTTCTGCTCTTTATAGAGACGTTTTCTTGTCTCTTCATCGAAAATAGCCTCCCACTGAGGCAGTTCATACAGCCAGTCTGCCTTTGCATCTACCATGTTCTTATACAGGCTCTCTTTGTCAAATGCAAGGCTTACCTCTGTATCTTCTGTCATCGTCTCGATCGGGTTCGGAGTAACAAGACTGTCATTGATCCCGTCAAGAAATCCGACCATTGTCATGACATCCTGTCCGTATTTTTCTGCCAACTCTTTTACTGTCCCTTTCACTACTGTATCAGGATCAGCAAGCAGTTTTTCATAAATCCCCTTTTCAATCAGAAAGTAGTTTGCCCAGAATTTCTCAAGCTGATCCTTTGACAGAGTCTGGTCATATGCCATACCACGCCACTGATCTAATAAACTTTTTTCACTCATTGTATATTACTCCTTTATCTGTGATCTGAAAATCCATCGCCAATTATTATATACCAATTTCTGTTTGCCGTAAACCGTTATTTTGGTTATACTATATTAGAGGTAACAGTTCAGCTACGGAGCTGCCTGTTACTATTTGTGTAAAAAAATTCAGTCAGGAGTAAATCTATGAAAAAATTAAAACAAGTCCTCGCGCTGACAGGGGCACTCCTTCTCATCTGCATGTATGCAGCCACTCTTATTTTCGCTCTCATTGATTCGCCTGCTGCATCAGGGCTGTTCAAGGCTTCTGTTGCGGCGACAATACTTATTCCGGTTCTGTTATATGCCTTTATATTGATCACACGGCTTTTAAAGGATCACAGCGGCCAAAAGAAAAATGACCATTCAGACATATAAAAGTTCTGCCAGTTTCAATGCGGTTTCCGGTTCTTTTGTCCCCTCCGTCTGCCATCTTACGGCAGGCGGCGTCATCGCTTGTCTTTTTTTCAGGTATTCTTCCATCGATATCATATTTTCTGCCGTTTCATTGCTGATTTGACGCATAAAAATACCTCCTTTTTTAAATCTCAGCTTTATATTATATGAAACGTTCCAAAATAATATGACAAAAAATCTGCTGCAGTATCCCGGTTTAATACACCTTTGTACTGCAGCAGATTTCACTTTCTGATGCCAGATTACGTACTTATATATATTATTATTTATTTCGGTAGATAATATCATCCCTGCCCGGACCGTTGCTGATCATTGTGATCGGATAACCGATCTCTTTCTCGACAAATTCGATATAATTACGGCAGTTCTCCGGAAGATCTTCATATTTTCTGATACCGCGGATATCTGTCTTCCAGCCGGGAAGTTTCTTAAATACCGGTTTTGCTTTTTCAAGAAGATGTGTGACAGGGAATTCTGTTGTGATCTCTCCATTGATCTCATAACCTACACAAACCGGGATTTCATCGAGATATCCGAGCACGTCAAGCACTGTAAACGCCACGTCTGTCGTGCCCTGCATCCTGCATCCGTACTTAGATGCCACACAGTCAAACCATCCCACACGTCTCGGACGTCCTGTCGTTGCACCAAATTCTCCTCCGTCTCCGCCGCGGTTTCTAAGTTCATCCGCTTCATCGCCGAAGATTTCGCTTACAAATGCGCCTGCTCCGACAGCGCTGGAATATGCCTTGCACACCGTAATGATCTGTTTGATCTCATACGGCGGTATGCCTGCACCGATTGCCCCGTATGCTGCCAGTGTAGAAGAAGATGTGACCATCGGGTAGATCCCGTGATCCGGATCTTTCAGTGATCCAAGCTGTCCTTCCAAAAGGATGTTCTTTCCCTCTTTGATCGCATTATAAAGATACAGAGACACATTGCATACATACGGTTCTACCATCTCTTTATAGCTGATCAGTTCTTTATATAATTCATCAGGATCGATCAGAGGTTTATGGTAAAGGTGCTCAAGCAGCACGTTCTTCTGCTCGGCTACGCGCACGACCTTCTCTTTGAGAAGATCATCGTCGAAGAGTTCACTCACCTGGAAGCCGATCTTGGAATACTTATCTGAATAGAACGGCGCGATTCCTGATTTCGTGGAGCCAAAAGACTTGCCTCCAAGACGTTCTTCCTCATAAGCATCAAAATTTTTGTGATAGGACATCACCATCTGTGCCCTGTCGGAGACGAGGATCTTCGGCATCGGGACCCCGCGTTCAACAATGGACTGGATCTCATTGAATAACTTGGGAACGTCAAGCGCAACTCCATTTCCGATAATGCTCGTCGTATGTCCGTAAAACACTCCGGACGGCAGTGTATGCAGCGCAAATTTGCCATAATCGTTTACGATCGTGTGGCCTGCGTTCGCACCACCCTGAAAACGTACGATGATATCGGACTCTTTTCCGAGCATGTCTGTTATCTTGCCCTTTCCTTCATCGCCCCAGTTTGCACCAACTACTGCTTTTACCATTTTTATTCCTCCTGCGTATCGTGTTAGCCGATATATTATTGACAGCGGCAATAGAAACAGCCGCCTTTTGAATTATACTATAGATTTCCACTTCTGTAAAATGTTATTTTCACTTTGTCCTTTTTTACGTTCCTATTGTAATTAAAAGAAAAAAGTATTACAATAATAGGCATATTCGGGATGTTCTCTTTTCATAATATTTAGGAGTACATCTTCTGACAGAAAGGAGATCTTGCATTGAAAAAATTAGTGAAATGGTTTGGTATCTTTGCTGTCATCGGAACAGCGATCGGACTTGCAGTTGCATACTTCTGCAAAAACAATTCCGACGATCCCGATCAATCCGGGACAGATTTTACAGAGGATGAGGATTTTGACCTGGACGCTGATCTGAAACCGGCCGAAAGGGAATATGTATCTCTGAATAAAGATCCTGAAAAAACATCTGAAACGGATGACACAAAGTCCGACACAACCGAAGGATCTGAAGAACCAGAAGAAGAATGATATTACAGACATGATCAGTGCCGGGAGTATAACTCCCGGCACTTACATTTTCCATGCTTCTTTCAACAGGCTGACGGCATCCTTGATCTTCTCTTCGCTCAGATTGGCGTAACCAAGAAGGATGACAGCTTCTCTGCTTTTTTTTCTTTCAT
>DYCJ01000024.1:6821-13343 GCA_019418195.1 Clostridiales bacterium
ATATTCCGAAAGTCCATATACCTTTATCCCCTTTGAAGCAGCAAGACGGATCAGTTCCTCTTCGCTCTTTCCCCCGTGAAAATGAAGAAGAAGGTGCACCCCTGCGTTTTCTCCCGAGACAGAGAATCCTGCATTCCAGTTTTTCAGAGCAGCGAGCAGCGTATCATGTCTGTTTTTATACAGCGCCCTCATCTTATTCAAATGTCTTTCGTAATAGCCGTCTTCGATAAATTTCTGGAGGATAAGCTGGTCCACTTTTGACACGGTGGAATTGATAAAGCCGCACCTTTCTTCATAAACTCTGCAGAGTTTTGCCGGAAGGACAAGATAACTCATGCGGATTGCCGGTGCGATCGACTTGGAGAAAGTCCCGATATAGATGACTTTCCCGTTCACGTCATATCCCTGCAGTGCGGGGATCGGCTTTCCTTTATAGCGGAATTCACTGTCATAGTCATCTTCTATGATATATCGGTCTTCGCTCTCATCTGCCCATGCAAGAAGCTCCATGCGCCTTTTGATCGGCATGACTGTACCGAGCGGGTACTGATGGGAGGGCATCACAAACGCAATGTCCGCCCCCGACTTTTCCAGTTTGTCCGCCCGCATGCCCTTTGCATCCATGTCTACAGTGCACACTTCACAGGAAAGATTTTCAAACAGTCTGTAAGCCTGCTTATAAGTCGGGTTTTCCAGAGCGACCCTGCGGCGGGTCCCGATGACAGCACAGAGCAGCATCATCAGATAGTCATTCCCCGCCCCTACAATGATCTGATCCGGTGAACAGTTTACCCCCCGCGCCTGATGAAGATAACTGCTGATCGCATTCCTGAGCCCGTATTCTCCCTGCGGACAGCCAAGCCTGAAAAGCTCTGCCCTGTCATCCACAAGACATTCCCGTGAAAGCTTTCGCCATGTATTATATGGAAAACTTTTCAGATCTACCCCGTTAGGAGTAAAATCGTATCGGTATGATGCCCTGGATTCCGGATAACTCTTCTTCTCATCCCTGCTCTGCTGTTTGATCTGATAGAGACCGTCTATCTGTGCCACGTAATATCCTCGATAAGGCTGGGCCTCAATATACCCTTCAGACAGCAGCTGTTCATAAGCCAGTTCCACCGTACTGCGGCTGACTTCAAGATGCCGGCTCAGCGCGCGGGTGGACGGAAGCTTTTCACCGCTTGCAATATGCCCGTCCCTGATCTCCCCGCGGATATATTCATAAAGCTGTTCATACAGTGGTGTTTTATCACCTGATTTAAGATTGATCGTCAGTTCATACATGATAAAATACTATTTCTTCGGCAGCTTAAATGAACTCTTGAGTGACACGATCCGGTTGAACACAAGGTGTTCCGGGCCGGAATCATGCGAGTCTATACAGAAATAGCCGTTACGCACAAACTGGAAACTGTCGTATGCTCCATACCCTTCAAAACTTGGTTCTACATAAGCATCCTTAATCACAGTGAGAGAATTCGGATTCAGGTTCAGGGAACCATCCTCTTTATTGTAAACGCCCTTCTCCTCGTCGATCAGGTTTTCATAAAGGCGTACCTCTGCCTGCTGTGCAAAGGCGGCCGGTACCCAGTGGATCGTACCTTTTACCTTTCTTCCGGTAAATCCGCTCCCGGCTTTTGTCTCAGGGTCATACGTACAGTGGACGACCGTCACATTGCCTTCTTCATCCTTTTCAAAATCTACACATTTCACAAAATAGGCATGCATAAGGCGGACTTCATTTCCGGGGAAGAGTCTGAAGTACTTCTTGGGAGGCTCTTCCATAAAATCATCTCTCTCGATGTACAGCTCACGCCCGAACGGTACTTTTCTGCTGCCAAGTTCTTCATTTTCCAGATTGTTCGCAACATCAAGATATTCGATCTGATCCTCCGGGTAATTATCGATCACTAATTTGATAGGGTCAAGTACAGCCATCATACGAGGCTTCTTCATCTTAAGATCCTCGCGGATGCAGTATTCAAGCATCGCATAATCCACAGAACTCTGTGCCTTGGACACTCCGCACAGGTCGATAAACATCTTAATGGACTCCGGCGTAAAGCCTCGTCTGCGGAGCGCTGCGATAGAAACAAGGCGCGGGTCATCCCAGCCGTCAACAATACCGTCTTCAACTAATTTCTTGATATATCTCTTCCCGGTCACCACATTCGTCAGATAGAGCTTTGCAAACTCGATCTGTCTTGGCGGATTCTCAAATTCACATTCGCGCACTACCCAGTCATAAAGAGGCCTGTGATCTTCAAACTCCAGCGTACAGATCGAGTGCGTGATCCCCTCGATAGCATCCTCAATAGGATGAGCAAAGTCATACATCGGATAGATACACCATTTATCACCGGTATTATGGTGTGTCATGTGAGCCACACGGTAGATGATCGGATCTCTCATATTGATGTTGGGAGACGCCATATCAATCTTGGCACGGAGCACTTTCTCGCCGTCCTTATATTTTCCCGCACGCATCTCTTCAAACAGCTTCAGGTTTTCTTCTACGGAGCGATTGCGGTACGGGCTTTCTTTTCCCGGCTCAGTCAGCGTGCCGCGGTATTCTCTCATCTCCTCCGCCGTAAGGTCGCACACAAACGCTTTTCCTTTTTTGATCAGCCTGACTGCACATTCGTACATCTGATCGAAATAATCTGACGCAAAATAAAGATGCTCTCCCCAGTCAGCGCCCAGCCATTTGATATCTTCTTTAATAGAATCCACGAACTCCATCTTCTCTTTCGTAGGATTCGTGTCGTCAAATCTCATATGGAACGTTCCGCCATACTCCTGTGCAAGGCCATAATTCAGTAGAATGGATTTTGCATGTCCTATATGAAGATATCCGTTCGGCTCAGGCGGGAACCTCGTACAGACATGATCGTATACACCTTCCGCAAGATCTTTATCTATTTCCTGCTCTATAAAATTCTTTGAAACATTTTCGTTTTCCATTGTCTCCTCCTCTTATAACGCAAACATTCATGCAAATTATCTTACCATAAAATACAAATGACCACAAGTGCCGGAAGAACGTTCTGCGCCATTGCAGCCTCGTCCTTCCGGCACTTTAATGTACGTATAGGCGGGGAGAATGGAATCTCCCCAGCCGATCATTATGCTTCCTTTCCCCTATATTCAAAGAACCTTCCGACATCGGAAAGGAGACGTGCAAAATACAGGCACAATACAGGATCAATATCCGGGTGTTCTTTTCTGATATCATAATTCTGTACCCCGATCAGTATGGTATGTGATGCTTTCCAGTCTCTCTCCAGTACAGGAATAATGTCCTCCGTATCTTCTTCACCGATCCGGAAGAAGATTTCGATATTATTTTTCATCGCGTCAAAATAGCGGTAGAAGTACGGGAGATTCCCGTTCTCCATATTACGGATAAAATCCATCAGTTTATCCAGTTCATCTCTTAAATCCTCAAGCTCCTCTCGTTCTTTTCTCATCCTTTTTCCTCCAGCCATGCCGGAAACACCACCGGGTCTTCAAAGTATAACATATCCTCATGGTCAGAACATGAAATGACAGGAATCATTGCATTTTTCTCTTGACAATATAAGACTGACTGGTGTATATTAGTCATTGCGTATGAAAACACACGCAGTAAGCTGTCTTGGCGCAGTCGGTAGCGCGTCGCCTTGGTAAGGCGGAGGCCGGGGGTTCAAGTCCCCTAGACAGCTTTATTTTTTTGCCCTTTTACAATTTTTCCGAATCGAGCAGGATGGTAAACGGCCCGTCATTGACAAGGCTCACCTCCATCTCTGCACCAAAACTTCCTGTCTGTACCTCCGGTACAGTTTTTTTACATTCCCGGATTACATATTCATACAGCTCATTGGCTTTGTCCGGCGCTCCTGCCTCAATAAAGCTCGGACGGTTTCCCTTTTTGCAGTTCGCATACAGGGTAAACTGGGATACAAGCAGCAGGCCCCCTCCCACATCTGCAAGGGAAAGATTCGTCTTGCCGTTCTCATCCTCAAATATCCGCAGTCCGATCATCTTTTTAATCATCCTATCGGCAACCTGCTCCGTATCACTGTCGGAAACGCCGATCAGGACAAGGTATCCTTTCTTTATTTCTCCGATCACCTCCTGCTCTACCTGCACAGAAGCCTCTTTTACTCTCTGTATTACAAATCTCATTACGATCTCCCCCATTTTTTGTCAGCGATACCAAAATGTATCATTACGATCACGATCACAGTGATCGGAACGCTTACCATGATAATAAGTCCCAGCATAAAATCAGGAAGTACTGCATTCTCAAGGTCTACCACCGCAGTGCCAAAGAAATTAAACAGCGCATGCATGGCCATAGGCGCGAGGAGACTGTCATATCGCCATGCCAGGTATCCCAGCAGGAATCCGAAAATTGCCGTATAGATTCCCTGAACCAGGTTCATATGGAAAACCCCGAAAAGGACAGCCTGAATAAGATTAGCCACAATAAAGGAAGCGCCGCCCCGCCTCAAATACTGCATGATCAGACCGCGGAAGATCGTCTCTTCCACCAGTGGAGGCAGGACCAGTGTAGCGATCACCCACACTGTGGAATACTGTGTCACTCCTGAAGACTCCATAAGTTCTGCGTAATTTTCCATGGCAGACGGCATCATCATGGCAATCAGCCCCATAAGCAAAGAGAGAGTATGCTGTATAGCAAATGCAAGAACAGTCATCCAGATAAAACAGGCCGGGCTGAGCCTCCTTGTCTGTCTGTCGGTAAATCTGCTCACACCGACCGGCTCTATAAATGCAAAAAAGTACCACAGAAGGAATACTATCCCCGGTATCACATATATCATACAGGAATACAGATTCAAGTGATTCATCAGAAAATCGTAGGCCATGTCCACACCTGTGCCTCCACCGATGATAATTCCTATCACTGCCGTTCCAATGGACAGCGCTATAGCGGCACCATTTATCAGAATCATCGTAATTACAAAAATCATGGCCGCTATTCCGTAGTTCGCACCTTTTTTCATCATTTTTGTCTCCTTTGTCCTCTTATCTTCCGTGCGGGATTTTTCTGTCAGCGATCATGTCTGCGGAGCATCTTCTCAGCTTTCCCGCGTATTCTCTGGATCGCATTGTCGATAGACTTCGGGCTCTTTTCGAGGATTTCCGCGATTTTTTTATAATCTGTCCCCATCAGATGGAGATAGAGCACATGATTTTCAAGGGGGCTCAGCATCTCTTTGAGCTGCTCCACAAAAGCCTCTGTATACTCTTTTCCGAAATAGAGCGCCTCCGGATCATTTTCCTGTTCCGGTTCGATCGTATCGATCAGCTGCATCTTATTCCCGTCATGATGGTTCTCGCTTTCCTCGTAAAGCGAAATATAGTAATTCAAAGGCAGATGTTTTTTCCGCTTTGACGCCTCGATCGCACTATACATCTGGCGTGAAACGCACAGGTCTGCAAAGCTTGAGAAAGAATTTCCCATTCCCGGATCATAATCTCTCACCGCCTTGATCAGACCGATCATGCCTTCCTGTATGAGATCTTCATTTTCACCCCCAAGAAGGAACATGGCATGCGCCTTTTTCCTGACCATGGATTTATATTTATCCATGATATAATCCGTGACTCCCTGATCTCCGGATCTTAATTCATCTATGAGCTGTTCATCTGTCATTCGGTCATATTTTCTCATGGTCCACCATCCCGGCTCTATGCTTTGTGCATCCTCTGCCGTAAGATTTCATAGGCAAGGACTCCGCCTGCAACGGAAGCATTCAGAGAAGTGATCTCACCTTTCATCGGTATGCCGGCAATATAGTCACACTTTTCTTTTACCAGACGGCTTACACCTTCCCCCTCATTTCCGATCACAAGTCCCACCGGACCCGTCAGATTCAGGTCATACATGGTTTCGCCGTCCATGTCAGCGCACACAAACCACAAGCCTTTTTCCTTTAATTCTTCTATCGTTTTCACAAGGTTCGTCACTTTAGCAACCGGTGTGTAGTTAAGTGCTCCCGCAGAGGTCTTCGCGACTGTAGCGGTAAGTCCGGCAGCGCGTCTCTTAGGAATGATAACCCCGTGAGCTCCCACGATATTAGCGGTACGGATGATCGCCCCCAGATTATGAGGGTCTTCAATTCCGTCCAGAATAAACAGGAACGGATCCTC
Source organism: Clostridiales bacterium (assembly GCA_019418195.1). Taxonomy (GTDB): domain Bacteria; phylum Bacillota; class Clostridia; order Lachnospirales; family Lachnospiraceae; genus Mediterraneibacter. The sequence continues at coordinate 12,987 of DYCJ01000024.1, forward strand.
TCCCCTCTCACCGGCAAGCTTCAGCATATCGTCTATTTCTGCATAGTCATAGGCCGCTGCATAAGCGATCACACCCTGATGCTTCCCAGTCTGCGAAAGCTGGTTCAGGCGTTCTTTTCCCACAAAATTTAATAGGGTTCCATGCTTTTTTGCCTCACGCACGATCGTCCGGACAGGTCCGTCCTGACAGCCGTCCAGTACAAAAAGCTTATCGATCGTGCGGCCGGAACGAAAGGCCTCAAGTACAGCGTTGCGCCCTTCGATCACCAGCGTATGTTCATTGTGGTTTTCTGTTTTTTCTCTCTTAATATCCTGCATTATTCTTCCTCTTTCAAGTTTCTCTCTTCCATGCTCTTA
>DYCJ01000024.1:13365-18697 GCA_019418195.1 Clostridiales bacterium
GTTCTGTCAGTCTTTCGTACTCACGGTTCAGATAGAGATATCCGATAAGCGCTTCAAAACCGGTGGCCCTGCGATAATCTGTAATGGACTGGTTCTTTGCCGGCGTAACGCTCCTGGCGTTTCTTCCTCTTCGATAGACCGCATGCTCCTGCTCCGTAAGATGCTCCTGCATGGAACGCATCATAAATGACTGTGCGGATGCCTGCACATAACGGCTCGTCTCTTCATGAAGCTTATGCACCTGCCGGTTTCCTTTTCCCGCGGTCATCAGCTTGATGATAAGATCAAACACGCAGTCTCCGATGTATGCAAGTACAAGCGGCGATGCGGCTTTCGGGTCTGTCTTCTGCATACCCGGGATCTCCGCAATATAATGCTCAAATCCATATTCTATGCTTTTTTCCATTTTACTCCTTCTCTTGTGTCCTCCAGGATAATGCCTTTTGCGAGCAGTTCGTCCCTGATCTGGTCAGCCAGTGCAAAATTTCTTTCCTTTCTGGCTGCCTGCCTCTTTTCGATCATCGCCTCTATCTCTTCATCGAGCATTTCTTCTTTCTTGTCAATGATGATTCCGAGAACATCTGTCAATTTGAAAAGTATATTATAGAGGGTATCAAGATACTCTTTTGATCTGTTTCCATCCGCTGTTGTATTTACAAATTTCACCAGTTCAAATACGGAAGCGACCGCATCTGCTGTGTTGAAATCATCATCCATAGCACGCTCAAACCCCTGAACATATTCGTCTGCTTTATCGAGCAGTGCCTTCTCCTCCTCCGTTATCCTGCCCTCTCCCGCGTTCTTCGAAAGGAACCTCAGATTTTCAGCCGCAGTAAGGATACGCTCCAGGCTGGTCCTTGCTGATTCCATCAGGTCAGCACTGAAATTGAGCGGACTTCTGTAGTGTGCACTCAGCATAAAGAACCGAAGGACCTGCAGATCGTATTTCTCACTGATCTCGCGTACGGTGAAGAAATTGCCCAGAGACTTTGACATCTTGCGGTTGTCGATATTGAGGAATCCGTTATGCATCCAGTATTTTGCAAACTCTTTGCCGTTGGCAGCCTCACTCTGTGCGATCTCATTTTCGTGATGCGGGAAGATCAGGTCTTCTCCTCCTGCATGAATGTCAATCTGCTCGCCGAGATATTTCTTTGACATCTCCGAGCACTCGATATGCCATCCCGGGCGTCCCTCGCTCCACGGTGACTCCCATGCCGGCTCTCCCTCTTTCTTAGGCTTCCAGAGCACGAAATCAAGCGGATCTTCTTTTTCATCCTCGCCTGTGACAAGGAGTGTTCGTCCGCCAGACTGCAGATCATCCAGATTCTTATGCGAAAGTTTTCCGTAATCTTTGAATCTTCTCGTACGGTAATACACAGTCCCGTTCTTCTCGTATGCATACCCTTTGTCGATCAATGTCTGGATCATATCGACCATGCCGCAGATTTCTTCTGTTGCCAGCGGATTCTTTGTGGCCGGCCTGATATTCATAGCTTCCATATCTTTTTTGCATTCTGCGATATATCGCTTTGATATCTCGTCTGCTGTCACACCTTCTTCGATTGCTTTCTTAATGATCTTGTCATCCACATCTGTAAAGTTGGACACAAAATTCACATCATATCCTTTATATTCAAAATATCTCCTCACTGTGTCGAATACGATCATCGGACGTGCATTTCCGATATGGATGAAGTTGTATACAGTCGGTCCGCATACATACATCTTCACCTTTCCTTCCTCAAGGGGTACGAACTCCTCTTTTCTCTTTGACATTGTATTATAGATCTTCATCGTCTTCTCCTTTCTTTTCTATGCACCTGAGCTCCTTCATTAGATTTTTCAGCTCATTATGTAATCTGATATTTTCATCCTGCAGTTTACGGATATCGTTCAGCACCGGGTCCGGAAGATGTACCTGATCCATATCGAGCCTGGGCACCTTTTTATTATCCATGCGGACGATACGCCCCGGCACGCCTACCACCGTACAGTTGGGCGGTACTTCCTCAAGCACAACAGAACCTGCCCCGATCTTCGAATTTTCCCCGATCGTAAATGAGCCAAGGATTTTGGCCCCTGCGCTTACCATTACATTGTCCTCCAGAGTCGGATGTCGTTTTCCCTGCTCTTTACCGGTACCACCAAGTGTCACCCCCTGGTACAGCGTAACATTATCTCCTATGACCGTCGTCTCACCGATGATAACGCCGCTTCCATGGTCTATGAATAATCCCTTTCCGATCGTTGCGCCAGGATGAATCTCAATCCCCGTCTTGCGCGCCCCCCTCTGGGAAATCCATCTTGCCCAGAAATAATGTCCTTTCAGATACAGTTTATGTGCCAGCCGGTATCGCAGGATCACCCGGAAGCTGGGATACAGGAAGACTTCCATATTAGATTTGATCGCAGGATCACGCTCACGGATCACCTGGATCTCTTCTTTGATATATGATATTATACCCATATTTCTCTCCTTATCAAATAAATGTCGTGTATAATATGCCCGGAGGACTTTTTGATCTATTGGAAACCAAAAGCTTTTCCCGATACAAAATGACTCCGCCTCTGGCAAGAGACGAAGTCATATCCGCGGTTCCACTCTATTAAAAGAATTTAATCTTTCACTCTGGCTGTATGTAACGTATACCCACGTACCCCGCTACTGAAATATTTCACAGGGTCAGCTCCCGGATGCACTTCACATATCCTCCGCACAAGGATGCTTTCAGCCGACGGCATCCTCTCTCTGTGAGTTTCCGGATATGCTACTCTCTCCGTTCTCAGCATTTCATTTATATCCGACTATTCCTTATATTATGGGATATTTTCATTTTTGTCAACCACAGTTCAGCCATCTGATATCAGGCAGAACCGTTACGAACTGTTTTATACAACTTCATTCAGAAAGATTTTCGTAAGTTTTTTGATCTTTTGAAGTTCTTTGATCAGATGCTCTGTCATTACTACGCCCTCCATTCCGGACAACTCCACGGCATCGACACGTCCGAACAGGAATTCTGTCAACACATCAACAGGGAGAATCCCTTCAGAATCTTCCGTCTCGCGCACATTGAGCTGTTCTTCTCCCGCCCGACTTGTGATCCGCCATACACGGCTGTTCTCATGGATGATCGGATCGATCACTGCGAAAGAACAATCCAGCTCTTCCTCCTCATGAACCCTCATGGCTTTTAAGAGTTCCCGGAGACAGATGATCCGTGCCATAATAACAGGTTTCTTCTCGTCCGCCATGTGTGCAGGGCATGCAAAGATTTTTATGCCGTCCTCATTTTTATCAGCATTGATCTTGTCAACAGAAGCCGCCAGTTCATAAGCCGAATGCAAAAATGCCTGCTCATATCCATCAAGATACAAAGGCTCCCGTATCTCAAGGCCGTCCTCAGCCGCATAGGCATAAAAACCTGCAAGTTCACCATTGCAGCGCATAAGACGTACACCGCCGCGCTCGCTTTGCTGCTCCATGATCATCGTCTGATAATAGGCAGCGTTTCTGACCGCGTATACCTGCCATTTTGGTGCAAAATATCGGTTGAAAAAATCCGCCATCTCTTCTGCATTCCAGAGTGCAGCATCTGTAAAACTGAATTGCCGCTCTTCATCCTCCCGTATCTTTACATTGCTGACACAGGGATCCACTGATCCAATACACTGTGAATATATAAACCGGAAATCATACGGCGTATAGATTGCCTCGGCAGCCGGCATCAGAAATGTAAAAGGGATTTTTTCTGCATACATATCGTTGAGCGCCCTTCGCAGAAGAGTACCCATAAAACCACGGCCGCGATACGCTTCTTTTGTTGCGACTGCGATGATATACGCTGACGGGAATTCGCTTTCTTCCACTTTCAGACAATACGGATTGAGCTGGAGCATTGAACAAATCTTTTCATCCTCTTCTATAACATAGATCTGATTGTCTTTTGTCTTGATATAGTAATAATAATCTAAAAATGCCTGTGTGTCTTCAGTAAACACTTCTTCCCACAATGGACGTGTTTTTCCATGTTCACACTGATCCAGTCTGCGCACGATCATCTTCTCAGTCTCCTCTTCACACTATTCGCGGGAACAACATCCGCCACATCCCGATGGCACAGAAGCCATATCCACGCTGGCGTAATTCGTATATTTTTCAACAGCACAGATCGCCTGGGACGAGATTCCCTCACCCGTACCTGTAAAACCAAGTCCTTCTTCGGTAGTCGCTTTTACATTTACCTGGCCGTTTTCTATATTAAGCGCGGATGCAATATTCTCACTCATCTGCTCTATATAGGGCCTCATCTTAGGACGCTGTGCTATGATCGTGGCGTCAATATTCTCGATCACATATCCGTTTTCGTCCAGCAGCCGTCCCACATGCTCCAGCAGTTTTATACTTGATATTCCTTCATATTCAGGGTCCGTATCCGGAAAATGTTTCCCGATATCACCCAGGGCAGCTGCCCCCAGAAGAGCGTCCATTATCGCATGCAGCAGCACGTCTGCATCGGAATGTCCGAGCAGCCCCTTCTCATACGGAATTTCAACGCCTCCTATGATCAGTTTTCTACCGGCGGAAAGCCGGTGTACATCATAACCCATTCCTACACGCATGTTTATTTCTCCTCGTAATCATTTTCAATCTCTTCTTCGATCGTTTCCTGATTCATTTCTTCTCCACGATCAGATTCTGCCAGACTTTCCTTATCGTCCTCGCCCGCAGGCGTTTTACCGGCTGCAGGCTCTTCACTGACTGCAGGCTCTTCACTGGCCGCAGGCTCTTCACCGCCCGCAGAACCATTCTCATTACCGCCCGCTTCTTCTGCCGATCCTTTTTCAGTGCTGTCTTCCTGCACTTTCTTTATTTTTGTAGACTGCATATTCATCTGCCTGGCAGCATTCAGATGTACTGCAGCAGAGCCGCTGTCTTCCTCAGATTCATCAGAGACTACTGTTCCCCTTTCTTCTTTTCTGATATCCAACAGTTTTTTCAGGCTGTAGATCGCATAGCCTCCGCCTACGATCACGAAAACAACGCTCAGTGCACACATCAATATCATATTGGTCGGCTTCTCACGCACCATCTGAATGATCAGTCTGACTCCCACAAATGCAAGATAACCTCCCAGCACAAATCGAAGAGCAAATGCCGCTTTTTTATTCATGTCCTTATCCTCCGTAATTATTCTGTGCATTATTCTAACATAACTTACATAACAATTCTACCTCGACAATAACAGAAAAAGGATCTGCATCAGCAGATCCTTTCAGTAGCGGAAACTGGATTTGAACCAGCGACACCACGGGTATGAACCGTGTG
>DYCJ01000240.1 GCA_019418195.1 Clostridiales bacterium
GAACTGACCATATTAAATATTGTCTCTTCTTTCAGTTCTTCTTCATCGGTCCACGTATCATGTTCCATCGGATAGGACCAGACCGCTGCCTGTTCCGGCGTTATCCCCGCAGAGGCATTCGCCGCGATGACGGGATAATTCATATAATCGTCCGTATCACTTGTAGACTGGATACTGAGTCTTGAGAGCATGGCATAATCCATCCTGAGACCTCCGCTCGAGCAGTTTTCGATCACAAGATCAGGGAAACGTTCAAATAATCCGTCAAGCCACCTAAGATACGCTCTCTCATGTTCCAGGAGCCCGTCTCCCGGGCTGTCGGCACGGATCTCTGTCCCGATGCCCGGCTCAATATTATAGTCCATCTTTATATATCCCACACCGTATTCCTGCACGAGCCGGTTTACTACAGAATCCATATATGCCCTCACGTCAGGATTCCGGTAATCAAGCTGGAACCTGCTCCTGTCGTACACCGGCCTGCCATGCCGGATAAAGAACCAGTCTTCTGGAACTTTCCTGGCAAGCTCACAGCGGATCCCCATCACTTCGGGTTCCAGCCACACTCCCGGGATCATTCCCCTGCTCCTGATATAGCCGGTCACTTTTTTCAGTCCTTCCGGAAAGCGCCTGCTGCTCACCTGCCATTCTCCCACGCTGTCCCACCAGTCTCCGTCCGCATACCACCCGGCATCAATGCAGTAATATTCACATCCTGCCTCCGCGGCTGCATCGATCATGGGGATTTCCTGTTCTTCCGTCGGTTTTCCCCACAGGCAGTTCATATAGTCGTTAAAAATCACCGGAAGTTTTATATTATCCTCATTCGGCCTGCGTATACGGCGGCGGTACTGCGTCAGAATACCTGCCATACAGCCGAATCCGTTTTTCTCCCCGCCTTTCCTGACCGTAACGCCTGCGGAAGCGGGAACTGTGGTAAAAGATTCACCGGGCCTCAGCCGTTTGGCCCAGTGGGAATAAAGCTCATTCGGTCCGCCCAGGGCAAGATAGAGATGCCCGTTCTGGTCGCCGATCTCCCAGTGCCATGAGCCGTTATGTTCGATCTGCCAGAAGAGTCCGGTTCCCGTTTCCGTGTTCTCGAGATATGCCATGGGCAGATACTCTTTGGTCGACCAGTTTCCCGTATTCGTCACGCGGATCATAGATGATGACCGCTGCAGTTCTTTTGGCTGGGTAAGGTCAAGCCCCAGATCTCTCAGGGAATACTCCTTCCAGTTCATCTCCCGCTGCCAGCTGTTATGGGGAATATACAGGCGCAGCTTGTCATCCTGACGCCTTTTTCCTTCTTTTTCAATTCCTTCGTAATAGAAATTTGAGATATATTCCACTGTCTGCTCTTCGCTCCCCCTGTTTTCCACCGTATTCTGACAGCGGATCACAGGGAGTCCCGTAAAGAACTGCCACTGACAGTACACCGCCACCTTTGTCTGCTCATCTGTCAGATGGAATACAATTTTTCTTCCAAGGGCATTGCTCTCATCTGTATGTGAATGATACTTCAGGCGGTATCCGGGCGCTGTCACGATATACTTGTTCCCATGTCTTTCATAAGGCCTGTCGTATCCGGAAAGGCTCAGACCGACCAGCGGAAAGCCTTCCTTTACCGCCTCAGCCGTGATATCTTCTTCATGTAGCGGGGCAGCCGAATAATGGAGCAGCCGTATTGTCCCGTCATCCAAGATCCCGATGACGATATATATGCCGTTTTCTTCAATCTTAATAGTACGGATCGTTCCGTTTTCTGCTGTCTTCATTACCTGTTCTCCTGATAGCCAAACTGTTACTATACATTTCTCCGGGAAATATACCGCGCCCACGCCGCAAGACCTGCGCCGTGCATGAACTCTCCGCGGGCTACAAGTTCCGTAAATTCCTTCTCAGTCATTTCCTCCATACGTATGACCTCTCCCGGTTCCCGCTCGCAGTCTCCGGACTCGCCGCATTCAGCCGCAAAAAGCCAGATCTTCTCATTTGTAGATCCGAACGAAGGGTAGAATGCCCCGAGAGAATGCAGCTCCTTAACACTGTACCCTGTCTCTTCCTTAAGTTCTCTTGCAGCCGCCTTTTCCGGAGTCTCGCCCGGATCGACAAATCCTCCAGGGAGCTCCCACTGCCAGGAGCGCACAGGGTAGCGGTACTGCTTCTGCAAAAGTATATGTCCGTCACGGATCGGCAGGACGCTTACCCCTTCCCGTATCTCCAGATAATCATAAGGCTGTTCATGGCCGTTCACGCGCACACGATCCTGTACGATCGTGAAACGTCCTGCTTTCATCTTCTTTGTTTCCAGCGTTTCAAACGGTATTCTGCTCTCCATTTTAAACCCTCCAATCTAAACTCTCCAAATACAGCAGGGGCAGTTCCCTCTAAAGGGGGCTGCCCCTATTTTCCGGCATTTTATTTCCGGCCTCACTCGCGAGTCCCGGCGAGGGATCCCGGCTTCTTTAGTTTAGTTTATCACAACAGCCCGGCAGCGCCAATCATTCCCGCGTTATTTCCAAGCACTGCAGTCTCGATCGCCGGCACATCGCCTTTCTCTCCGCCAAAGCACTCTTTCCGCACGATTTCACGAAGCGGTGCAAGGAGCGTCTCGCCTTGTCTGGAAATTCCGCCTCCAAGCAGCACAAGCTGCGGGCGGAAAATATTCACGATATTTACGATACCCAGACCCAGTCTGCGGATATAGGCATCCACAACCACCTGCATAACAGCGTCTCCCTGTCCTGCAAGCGCAAAAATTTCTTCCGGATCCAGATCCTTTCCTGAAGCACGGCGTGCATCTCTCTTTAAGGCAGTCGCGGAAGCGTAGGCCTCCAGGCATCCCCGCCGTCCGCAGGTACATGGTTCCCCGTTCTCCACAATAACCATATGTCCCAGCTCGCTTCCGCCGATCCCTCTTCCCTCATAGATGTCGCCGTCCAGTATGATTCCGCCGCCGACACCGGTTCCGAGAGTGAGCATGACCACATCACTGCAGTCCTTTCCCGCTCCCGCAACTGCTTCACCTAATGCTGCACAGTCCGCGTCGTTCGCGATCTCCACCGGAATCGGGAGATAATCTCCCATCTCTTTTGCCAGCGGTACTTCCTCCCAACGGATATTATTGGAATAGCGGACAACGCCGTTCTTACGGTCCACGGTTCCCGGGACGCCGATCCCCGCTCCCACGCACTGATCCATGGGAATACCGTTCTTCTCCAGAAGCGCCAGCGCCGTCTCTCCGATGGTCCGGATCACTTCCTCTGCCGGACGCTCTGCAGCCGTCGGGATACACACAGAGTCGATCAGCTTCTGATGCACGTCCACAAGACCGATTTTCGTATCTGTTCCGCCGATGTCGATGCCAATCCTGACAGGCGCTGCTTTCTCGCGGATCGTAGTGATCAACGCATCGCAGCTTCCCTCGATCACATAAGCGCCGCTCCCTGCAGGAAGGAACAGACTGTCGCCTTTCTTATATGTGACTTTCATATCGGCAGCTTCTCTGTCCTGACTGTCATCCGTCTCCTGTCCC
>DYCJ01000241.1:0-607 GCA_019418195.1 Clostridiales bacterium
TTGGAAGGTACTGCACCGCGATTCGATTCTCCGGCTTCACGTCCATCATATAAATTACGGCAAGAAAGATCCACTCCAACGGCTTCATCATGATGTAAATCACATCGGCAATATATGGTGAACGGATCATCTTAGCCACCGGAAATCCGTATCTGTCATAAAAGTTTCTGACATTCCGGTGCAGGTTCGGCATACGTTCCTCCAGTATCTGTTCAAATGCGTTCGCCACACAGAGCTGCCGGTTCACGATCACAGAATGTCCGTGCCTCACTCCCATACGGATCGGTTTTACCACTTTTCTGTGGCCGCCTGCAGCAACGGTGCAGAGATAGTGTTCATCATAATAAATATTCTGCGGAGCGATTTCCCGGGACAGATTCCAATCGCTTGTCTCGGTCCACGCGCGGACAGCACTGTCCGGCCGCTGTCCGAACAGTATCAGAATACAGATAATAATCCCCAGCATAGGCCACATAAGGAGAAACGCTGCCGCAGGCCAGACAGAAGAGCGTTCCAGATGCCGGTTCAGCCATTCCAGATACCGGTTTTGGAATCCGCTGACTGCTCCGGCCTTTTTGCTCTCTTCACGCTGTATCTTCCCCCACTC
>DYCJ01000241.1:617-3527 GCA_019418195.1 Clostridiales bacterium
CCATAATTTTCTGGCGGATTACCTTAATCCCGATCAAAATACAATTCAATGGGAACAGGCACAGATATAGATAGACAGTTTCCAGACGGATAATCTGAATAATCCACAGAATACACTGCAGCATCCCCAGATACATCGCCGCAATCTCCAGCACTGTAATGAGGGGCGGCACCTTTGAAATCCGGCTGCATGAGAGGAACAGATATCCCAGAATCCCGACCACTGCAAGAATCAGTACCGTAAGCGCTCCTTCTGTCCAGATTGGCGTGTGTTTCTCAGCATTGTGAAGGGTGACTGTCCAGTCGGAAAACGTAATATCGGCAAACGGAAGTATAACCAAAGAATAGAGTGTTCCCAGTACAATGGTAATCCATTCAAAATGTTTCCCCTTCCGGATCAGCTTGGGATCTTTACAGCCGCAAAATATAGCCGCGAAATTAACAAGAGTCAGTATGAACGGATAAATTGCAAAAATTCCGATCAGCAGGCCTGCAATGAAGCCCCCTGTAAGACTGTCTCCTTCTCCCAGAAACAAAAACATAACCACAACTCCCAGAATCACGGAAACCGCTGCGGATAAAAGAATACTGTGTTTTAAAATCTTTTCATTCACGATGGCAAATAGCTCCTCTCGTTAATCGTCTTACTTTACATAAATATTACCCAGCCTGGCTCATGCCGCCATCAAAAAAAGAGCGCGGATTCCCTCCGCGCCCGATACAGAAAATTCCTATTTGTAGTTTACGATCTTACCGAAATCAGCTTTCAGTGAAGCGCCGCCTACAAGACCGCCGTCGATATCAGCCTGTGCGAACAGCTCTGCCGCATTTCCTGCATTTACAGATCCGCCGTACTGGATACGGATTGCTTCTGCTGTAGCTTCATCATATACTTCAGCAACACACTCACGGATGCCTTTGCATACTTCCTCAGCCTGCTCTGTTGTAGCTGTTTTACCTGTACCGATTGCCCAGATCGGCTCGTAAGCGATGACCATTGTCTTAGCCTGATCAGCTGTTACATTCTGGAGGCCGACTTTAACCTGCTGACGGATAAAGTCCATTGTCACGCCCTGCTCTCTCTGCTCCAGAGTCTCACCGCAGCACATGATCGGTGTGATACCGTGCTCGAAAGCCTTGAGGACTTTCTCATTTACATCCTCGTTAGTCTCTCCGAAGTAATCTCTTCTCTCAGAATGTCCGAGAACTACATATTTAACGCCTGCATCTACAAGCATAGCCGGGGAAATCTCGCCTGTGTAAGCTCCGCTCTCCTCGAAATACATATTCTCAGCTCCAACCTGGATGTTTGTTCCCTTTGTCGCCTCAACAACCGGAACAATATCGATAGCCGGCACGCAGAATACTACGTCAACTTCCTCATTTGCTACTAACGGTTTCAGTTCTTCTACAAGTGCAACTGCCTCGCTCGGAGTTTTGTTCATTTTCCAGTTGCCTGCAATAATTTTCTTTCTTGCCATTTTATTCTCTCTCCTTGCTTTTTACTTATCGTTTGCTGCTGCTACACCCGGAAGTTCCTTTCCTTCGAGGAACTCAAGAGAAGCGCCGCCGCCTGTTGAGATGTGTGTCATCTTGTCGCCATAACCGAGCTGGTTAACTGCTGCTGCAGAGTCACCGCCGCCGATGATCGTTACTGCGTCTGTGTTTGCAAGAGCTTCTGCAACTGTCTTTGTTCCATCTGCGAACTTCGGCATCTCGAAGCATCCCATCGGTCCGTTCCATACGACTGTCTTAGCTGATTTTACAGCCTCTGCATACATTTTTGCAGTCTCAGGTCCGATGTCAAGTCCCATCCATCCGTCCGGGATCTCATTCTGTGCAACTACCTTTGTATCTGCATCGTTGGAGAAAGCATCTGCTGCAACAGCGTCAACAGGAAGAAGAAGTTTAACACCTTTCTCCTCTGCTTTCTTGATCATGTCAAGTGCATACTGCAGATAATCTTCCTCAAGAAGGGAATTTCCTACATTTCCACCCTGGGCTTTTGTGAATGTAAAGCACATTCCGCCGCCGATGATGAGTGTATCAACTTTCTCAAGAAGGTTGTTGATAACGGAAATCTTACTGGAAACCTTGGATCCGCCGAGGATAGCCACGAACGGTCTCTCCGGGTTCTCTACTGCATTTCCGAGGAAATCGATCTCTTTCTGCATCAGGTATCCGACAACTGCTGTGTCAACATACTGTGTTACACCTACGTTTGAGCAGTGAGCTCTGTGAGCTGTACCGAATGCATCGTTTACAAATACGTCGCAGAGAGATGCAAGCTCTTTGGAGAATGCTTCGCCGTTCTTTGTCTCTTCTGCTCTGTAACGTGTGTTCTCAAGAAGTACAACATCTCCGTCGTTCATAGCCTCTACAGCCGCTTTTGCGTTCGGTCCTACAACTTCCGGATCAGCTGCGAATTTCACTTCCTGTCCGAGCAGCTCGGAAAGTCTTACTGCAACCGGTGCAAGAGAAAGCTCCGGCTTCGGCTCTCCTTTCGGTTTTCCGAGGTGTGAGCAGAGGATTACTTTTCCTCCGTCAGCAATCAGCTTCTTGATCGTCGGAAGCGCTGCCACGATACGGTTCTCGTCTGTGATCTTTCCATCCTGGAGCGGTACGTTGAAATCACATCTTACAAGGACTCTTTTGCCCTTTACATTGATATCATCTACTGATTTTTTGTTAAGTGCTGCCATTTTTGTATAGCCTCCTGATACTTTTTAAACCAATTGTGCCGGAAATATCTTCCAAGCACATTTACACTAAATAAGGTCCGGTCCTACAACAAGACCGGACCCTATTGTGAGTCAATTATTCAGAATTATCTTCCGAGAGCTTGTCCTCATCCTCAGAATGAATTAAGCCTCAAGCAGTTTTCCGAAGTATTTGATTGTTCTTACCATCT
>DYCJ01000242.1:0-3152 GCA_019418195.1 Clostridiales bacterium
ACTCATTATAACCTAAAACGAATCCGGGTACAGACTATTTATCATACCCTCGGATCAGCTCCTGAAACTCCTCATTCCCCTGCAGGAATGCATACTCCTTCCCTGTTTTCATCTCTGCCAGCAGCCCCGGCAGTATTTTCTCCGCATAAGTCTCCATCGCTTTGTCAAACTTTCTTCCGAAATTTTCTTTCCCGTATATATGCCAGTAAAACGCAGACTCCGACATGTGCTGGGGCTCTGTCAGCATCCGGAGCGCTTCCCGGATATATCCAATACTTTTTTCTACGTCCTTCTCCTTTAACGCCAGATCCATCGGCAGGAGCAGGGGACTGTACCCCCATTGGTCATACAATAGAGCGGTCTGTTCTCCTGCGGACGCGATCTTTTCCGCCCGTTTCATGTCCCCCTCCTCAAAAGCAATATTCATCAGCATAGACAGCACGATACTGAGATCATTAAGTACATCTGTGAGCTTCCTTTCCAGCAGCACCGCCGCCTCATCATGTTTCTCCTGTGCAAGCAGAAGACGTGCATTGAGGATTCTCTTATCTGCCTGCTGCTTCGGCAGGGAGTCGATCATCTTGCGGGCTTTCTCATACTCCTTCTTCTTTATATATTCACTCGCCAGCATATAAGCAGCAGCATTTTTCACCTGTTCGTCCCCGTTGCATTCGGTTACACGCTCGTACCAGGAATATATCTTCTCTTCATATTTTTCTCTGTCTGTACTCCAGCCGCCGGACATCATCAGTAATCCCTGCACCATGGACGCCATCATATGGATCAGTTTCCCGCAATTCGGATATTCGCGCACCTTCTGCTCCGCTGTGGCAAATGCCGTTTCCAGACCCTGTTCATCCATGATCGCTGCAATCTCGTTGCATATCTCTGCAATCTCATTGTCAGAGAGTTCCTCCCGAAAACAGAGAAGCGTATTGACGTCCGTATTGAGGAGACGCGCCAGCGCGGGCAGTATTGCGATATCAGGATAACTGCTGCCCCTCTCCCACTTGTTGACCGCCGGTGCGGAAACTCCGAGACGCTGTGCCACCTGTTCCTGCGTAAGCCCCAGTTCTTTTCTCTTCCTGCGTATCACTTCACTGACCGGCATATCTGTATCCTCCTTTTTCCTGTTATGCATATTTTATTTTATGAATATTCTTTCTGCCCACATTATAACAGTTTACAGATACGCTTCACAACTGAGCCTTTTTCACAAATATGGGCAAAAAATTAACCGGCAGTCAATATGATTAACTGCCGGCTCAGTCTCTACATCGCCGTATACACCCACAAGTTATTGATCTGGTACTCCAGTCTGCTGTAATCCCACAGCTTCTCGCTGCGTACCCGGCTGTTCGGATCGTTTACCTGGATCTTACCGTCTTCGATCCCGGTCAGCACGATAAAGTGTCCGGTCGTCGTAAAGTCTCCCGGTCTCATACTGCATATGATCGGGTGTCCGTTTTCCAAAGCAGAGAAGACCTCATCCTCGCTCAGTCCCATCTCTTCCCCGTAAATCCCGAACTGCTGTGCGCCGTCTGTCATCAGGGTCCAGCTCGTACCGGAATCTCCCGCATAGTATCCGTTCCCGGCAGAAAACTGAGCCACTTTATAAGGCGTCACAGTATTGTCTCCGGTCAGCCCTGCTGCCACCATGGCGATCGCCGTCGGTCCGCACCCGTTTACAGCGATCATATCGTCCGCATAGAAGGCATATCCCCACCGTTCATCCCACTGCAGGAGCAGCGGGACCTGTCCCTGCACAACTTCACCGACAGTGTCTGCCGGAGCCGTATCTTTCTTTTCCGGATAGTCAAAAACAAAATCTACCGTCTCTTCATTATTTTCCAGCAGTTCGATCAGTTGTTCCGGGTACTGGTCTTTATTTGCCATAATCTCCCGCACTTTCGGGTTGACCAGAGCCATCACCGCCAGACTGCTCCGTCCGCTGATCATATTTTTTGCCCACAGGACTGCCATGATCACCGGGATGATAAGCGCGATACAGAATATGCTCTTCAGGATTCTGCGCTTTCTCCGTTTTCTCTTTTTGCCGCGCTTCCCCCGCCTGCTGCCTCCTGTATATCGACTTTCCCATTCCTCCGGCATAAGAACATCTCCTCCTTTTCGATGAGGAGATTATATCCAATCTTTCCGGCGAACTTTTGGAAATAATTCTTAATATTCACCGATATAATTTTTAAGAAAAAATTATTCTTCTCTGTCATTCGTAAGATTCAGCCTGTCGAAAATGTAGAACATCAGCCCCATCAGCATGCCTACTACACACGCCAGCACCATTCCCGAGAGCTGGATGCTCCCGAACTGCACAGTGATACCGGACAGACCGACCACAAAAATAACGGAAGTCATAGCCATATTTCTGGATTTATTATAATCCACCTGTGACTCTACCAGAATACGGATACCCGATGTTCCGATCATACCGTACAGTAGGAACGAGATACCACCAATGACAGGTCCCGGGATCGTATTGATCAGTGTGGTCATTTTTCCGATAAAGGAACAGATGATGGACAGCACAGCCGCACCGCCGATCACATATACACTGTAGACCTTTGTCATCGCCATGACACCGATATTCTCTCCGTATGTCGTTGTCGGCACGGAACCGATCAGTCCTGAAAGCATACTTGAAAAGTTATCTGCAAAAAGAGAGCGGTGGAGTCCCGGATCTTTTAAAAGATCTCTTCCCACGATCTTGCTGGTCACGATCTGATGCCCGATGTGCTCCGAGGTGATGACAAGCAGTACCGGTATGATGATCACGATCGCCTCCCACTTAAACTTCGGTGCAGAAAAGTTCGGGAGCGAAAACAGCGGTGCCGCTGCGACCTGTGAAAAATCAACGATACCACAGGCCAGGGCAGCTATATATCCGGCGATAATGGCGATCAGGATCGGGATGACCGATAAGAATCCGCGGAATAAAACAGAGCCGAGCACTGCAACCAGAAGTGTCACGAGAAATACTATCACATTTCTGACATCGATCACTTCATCCGTAAGCCCTGCATTTGATGCCGCTGTCCCTGCAAGTTCCAGCCCGATCAGGGCCACGACGGGTCCCATCGCTGCCGGAGGCAGCACCACATCGATCCAGTCCGAGCCGAATTTATAAATCAGTA
>DYCJ01000242.1:3167-3479 GCA_019418195.1 Clostridiales bacterium
CCCATTTTGAGATGACCACACCCGCCGGCGCCAGAAAAGCAAAGCTGGATCCCAGATATGCCGGTGCTCTTCCTTTTGTGATCAGGATAAAAAGAAGTGTACCTATTCCGTTCATAAAAAGTACGACCGCCGGGTTGATCCCGAATACAAACGGCACCAGTACGGATGCACCGAACATTGCAAACATGTGCTGGATGCTCAAAGGCACCAGCATTTTGAATGGTACTTTTTCTTCCACCTGAATGATTCTTTTGTTTTCCATGTAAGTCCTCCTGTTCTCTCATTCTCATCTGTAAATACATCCTTTACATC
>DYCJ01000243.1:0-2455 GCA_019418195.1 Clostridiales bacterium
GCTTTCATATCTCTGTATACCTGAAATGAGTCCATAAAAATACCCCCTTGTTCTGCTGATACAATGTATGCACAGAAATACGGGGGTATGACATTTTGTTTACTCTTCCCAGGTAAGCGAACGGTTTTCGCTGCGGGATTCTCTCATCATCAGGTCATTCACCGCCTCTGCGGGAGATTTTCCTTCAAAGAGCACTGCATTGACCTCATCTACGATCGGCACTGACACTTCATATTTCTGTGCCAGCTTAGCCGCCGCCTTAGCGGAATACACGCCTTCTACTACCATCTTGACTTCATCCATTGCCTCCTGCATGGACATTCCCTGACCAATAAGATAGCCGGCCTTTCGGTTCCTGCTGTGTACACTGGCACAGGTTACGATCAGATCTCCGATTCCGGTCAGACCTGTGAAAGTCTCAATCTTTCCTCCCATCTTTACACCAAGACGGGCGATCTCCGCGATGCCCCTTGTAATGAGGGCAGCCTTTGTATTGTCTCCGTATCCCAGACCGTCCGCAATTCCTGCAGCCAGGGCAATGACATTCTTAAGGGAACCTCCAAGCTCGATCCCGAGGATGTCAGGGCTCGTGTAGACACGAAACACATTGCTGATGAACATAGACTGCAAATATTCTGCAGTCTTCCTCGTCTTAGCGCCGATCACACAGGTAGTCGGGAGCCTGTGTCCCACTTCTTCTGCATGGCTGGGACCTGAGAGTACTGCCACGTCTGCCTGCGGGATCTCCTGCTCGATCTGTCGAGACAGTGTCATAAGGGTAGACTCTTCAATCCCTTTTGCCACATCAACGATGATCTGTCCTTCCGCCACAAAAGGAGACATTTTCTTCGCAGTACTTCTGGTAAAAGGGGATGGTACTGCAAGTACAAGAAAATCCCTGCCTCTTATCGTTGATCCGAGATCACCTGTGATCACCATGTCATCCGGCAGTTTGACACCCGGCAGCTTCAGCTCGTGCTCCCTTTTTTCATTGAGCATCTTTACCTCATTTTCATCGATAGACCATACCGTAACCCGATGTCCGTTGTCGGAAAGGAGAACTGACAGCGCGGTTCCCCAGCTCCCTGCCCCAAGTACGCCTACATTTGCCATAATTTCCTACTCCTCCTTTGATCATTTGCTCTTATTATTCTTTGATCCGAATTTATTTTCTGTCCCTGCTGCAAGACGCTTAAGATTCTCCTTGTGTCTGTACCATGCCAGAAGCGTCATCAGAGCGAGAATGATGTACAGCTCATAACAGTATGACGGCCGCATATCCAGCCACCCTGCCTGCCCGATGATGATCATCTCGATCAAAAAAACTGTATAGGCAGCAAGGGAGCCCACAGATATGTATCTTGTCACGATCACCGGCACGAGGAAACACGCCAGTGTGACCGGGATCATCAGGATACTCAGCGGCAGGTGCCAGAAGCTGTTGACAACTACAAGTCCAGCCATCACGGCAATCCCCTTTCCACCTTTAAAGTTCATATAAAACGGGAAATTATGTCCAAGTGTAACTCCGGCTCCCGCATAAAGGGTCAGCAGCGGCCGGCAGTCGCTTCCCCTGTACATGAAAAAGACGATCAGAAATGCCACTACGCACTTGATCACATCCCCGGCAAACGTCAGGAGTCCTGCTTTCCACCCCAGCACCCTGAGTGCGTTCGTAGTTCCTGCATTACCGCTCCCTTTTTTTCTGATATCCACATGGCTCATTTCACCTACGATATAGCCAGTCTGAAAGAGACCGCATACGTATCCGATTGCAAGACAGATCAAACGTTCCATAACTTTACTGCTCCTTTACTCTACTGTTCCTTTTCTTTCCTCTCTCTGATAAAGAACTTCAGAGAGGTTCCCCTGAACCCGAATGCTTCCCTGATCTTGTTCTCAAGATATCTTGTATATGAGAAATGCATCAGCTCTTTGTCGTTGACAAAGATCACGAAAGTCGGCGGCTTGACAGATACCTGTGTGATGTAATACAATTTCAGCCGTTTTCCTTTATCTGACGGAGGCTGCTGGAGCGCTACCGCTTCTGTCATGATCTCATTGAGCACGCCCGTTGCGATACGCAGAGTCTGGTTCTCGATCACCATATCGATCATATCATACAGCTTATTCAGCCTCTGTCCCGTAAGCGCTGATACATACATGATCTCTGCGTACGGCATATAGGACAGTACATGCCGGATATCTTTCTCATATTCTCTCATTGTCCGGTCATTCTTCTCAATGGCGTCCCATTTATTGACTACAATGATAACACCTTTTCCCCTCTCATGGGCAATCCCCGCGATCTTCGCATCCTGCTCCGTAACGCCTTCTGTCGCATCGATCACCATAAGTACTACATCCGCACGCTCCACTGCAGTCACGGTACGGATAATGCTGTAGCGTTCCAGATCCTCTTTGATACGGCTCTTTCTCCTCAGTCCTGCCGTAT
>DYCJ01000243.1:2465-3477 GCA_019418195.1 Clostridiales bacterium
GCCGTATCGATAAAGACGTATTCTTTTCCATTATGGACGATAGCAGTATCAATGGCATCTCTTGTCGTCCCGGCAATATCTGATACGATCACCCGGTTCTCGCCAAGCAGCCGGTTTACGATAGATGACTTTCCTACGTTCGGTTTGCCCACAATAGCAATACGAGGACGGTCATCATCTTCTTCCTGTCCGCTGCCCTCCGGAAAGTGTTCCACAACTGCTTCCAGCATATCTCCGATCCCAAGACGGGAAGCAGCCGAGACCGGCACCGGATCTCCGATTCCAAGATTATAAAACTCATAGACGTCCGGCATATATTTTTCAAAATTATCTACCTTGTTTACTACAAGGACGACCGGCTTTCCGGAACGCCGGAGCATATCCGCCACTTTAGAATCCGCATCTACAAGGCCCTGTCTTACGTCAGTGATAAAAATGATCACATCTGCAGTCTCGATTGCAATCTGTGCCTGTTCCCTCATCTGGGAGAGTATCACGTCTTTACTGTCCGGCTCGATACCTCCGGTATCAATCATGGTAAATTCTTTATCCAGCCATGTCACGTCAGCATAAATCCTGTCTCTTGTAACTCCCGGCGTATCCTTTACGATCGAGATCATCTCACCGGCCAGTACATTAAACAGTGTGGATTTTCCCACATTCGGGCGCCCTACAATGGCAACTACTGGTTTACTCATCTTATCTAACCTTTCCTTTCTTCCAGGATCGCATCGATCAGATCCTGTCCGCTTGATTTTACAATAACTACCGGAACTTGTAAAGCTTCGGACACCTGGCCCACCGTATAATCATCGAGGAAAATATCCTCGTCTGCTTTCAGCATATTGCATGGGAGCAGAAGGCTTTCTCCCAGCTCTTTTCCTGCAAGCTGCGCCATGATATCCTGTGCTGTAACAAGTCCTGAAACAGTAATTCGTTCTCCAAAGAAATCGTTTCTGACAGCATATACATGGATCCGGAGATTCGGATATTTTTCCTCCATCTTCTCCGC
>DYCJ01000244.1 GCA_019418195.1 Clostridiales bacterium
AGTCAGGCTGGGGCTTTTACAGGTAAGGCATCTCGGCAAAGCATTCAAATTCATGATCAAAAATGAAGAAGAAGGACACGGGGAAGTGACCAGTTTCGGGGCACTGTGTACCGCACTGTCCGCAACCATCGGGACCGGAAATATCGCCGGTGTGGCGACTGCGCTTGCGGCCGGAGGACCGGGAGCACTGTTCTGGATGATCGTGGCAGCGTTTCTTGGAATGGCTACGAAGTATGCGGAAGGACTTCTGGCGATCAAGTACCGTACTGTGGACAAGGACGGACACATTCTGGGCGGACCGTTCTATTACATTGAGAACGGCATGGGAAAGAAATGGAAATGGCTGGCGAAGATCTTTGCGTTTTTCGGTGCGTGTGTAGGTCTTTTCGGGATCGGTACATTTACTCAGGTGAACAGTATTTCATCTGCAGTGACGAATTTCTTTGACCCGAATGCAGGCAATGTTGTTTCACTGTTCGGGAGAACATATTCATGGAGCACAGTGATCACATGTATTATTCTGACTCTCTGTGTCGGACTTGTCGTGATCGGAGGAATCAAGAGGATCGCGAAAGTGTCTGAGATCGTTGTGCCGTTTATGGCAATCCTGTATGTTGCACTGGGACTGATCATTATCTTTACTAATATTACGGCTGTTCCGGCCGCGGTTGTTTCTATCGTGAAGTCTGCATTTACAGGAAGTGCGCTTGCGGGCGGCGCAATGGGAAGTATGGTAGTTGCCATGCAGCAGGGTATCGCGAGAGGTATTTTCTCCAATGAATCCGGGCTTGGTAGTGCGCCGATCGCAGCAGCAGCCGCTGTTACGAAAGAGCCGGCACGTCAGGGGCTTGTATCTATGACGGGAACATTTATAGACACGATCGTGATCTGTACGATGACAGGTATTTCTGTTGTGATCGCCGGTTCATGGATGAATCCGGATCTGGAAGGCGTGGAAATCACGATGGATGCGTTCCAGAAGGGACTTCCGTTCCCGCCGGAAGCAGCGACATTTTGTCTGATGATCTGCCTGGTGTTCTTTGCATTTACAACGATCCTTGGCTGGAACTACTATGGAGAACGCTGTGTGGAGTATCTTTTTAACAGAAATCAGTCTGTTGTAAAAGGGTACAGATGGCTGTATATCGCGGCAGTCTTTATCGGACCTTATATGACAGTAGCGGCGGTATGGAATATCGCAGATGTATTTAATGCGCTGATGGCGTTCCCGAACCTGGTAGCGCTGCTGGCATTAAACGGAGTTGTCGTCAGGGAGTCAAAAGATTATTTTGCAAGGCTGAAGACAATGAAATAAGCAAGATCAGTAAATGATTTACTATATCGGTAAGAACAGTCTTTATCCGGTACATCCGAGTACAGACTGTTCTTTTTTATTTTTATAAAATAACAGAATATTCAGGAGAAGGAGATGTGTTGTTATTACAAAAATATAAAATAATTTCTTTTACCTGCTAATCACCAGGGAAAGTAAAGCTGTTCTGAAAATACAGGATAATGTGTTTTGGGGATTGCATTGCACTATATTTTGTATTAGAATGGGTTCCAGACAGATATATAGACCTTGCAGGAAGAGCCGCCGGGCGGATGCGGGGATGTTCTGAATATAGACAATTAAGGAGAGCACAGAATGAAGATTATCAAAAGAAATGGTTCTGAAGAAGCATTCGACATCAAAAAAATCATAAGGGCGGTCACAAAAGCGGATATAAAAGCAGAAAACAGAAGCCTGACAGACGCGCAGATCGAGGATATCGCGGAATTTGTGGAATTTAAGTGCAACAAACTGAACCGCGCCGTGTCTGTTGAGGAGATACAGGATATGGTAGAGAACCAGATCATGGCGACAGGCGCGTTTGATCTTGCAAGGAGATACGTGAGATACCGCTATAAACGTTCCCTTGTGCGTAAAGCAAACACAACTGACAACCGGATCCTTTCACTCATCGAGTGCAACAATGAGGATGTAAAACAGGAAAATTCCAATAAAAACCCGGCTGTCAACAGTGTACAGAGAGATTATATGGCGGGAGAGGTGAGCCGTGACCTGACCCAGAGGATGCTCCTCCCGGAGGATATTGTAGAGGCTGACAAACAGGGGATCATTCATTTCCATGATTCCGATTATTATGCTCAGCATATGCATAACTGCGATCTGGTAAATCTCGAAGATATGCTGCAGAACGGCACTGTCATCAGCGGAACAATGATCGAGAAGCCGCACAGCTTCTCAACGGCCTGCAATATCGCCACACAGATCATCGCCCAGGTAGCCAGTAACCAGTACGGTGGTCAGAGTATTTCGCTTGCGCACCTGGCGCCTTTCGTACAGGTATCAAGAGACAAGATCCGCGCAGAGGTGGAAGAGGAGATGCGCACGATCGGCTTTGACTGTCCGGCTGAGCAGCTCAATGCAATCGTTGAGGGACGCCTGAAAAAGGAGATTACCAAAGGTGTCCAGACCATCGAATATCAGGTCATCACACTGATGACAACGAACGGACAGGCTCCGTTCCTCACAGTGTTCATGTATTTAAATGAAGCGAAGAGTGAGGCGGAGAAGAAAGATCTTGCCATGATCATCGAAGAGACGCTCAAGCAGCGTTACCAGGGCGTGAAGAACGAGGCGGGAGTCTGGGTGACTCCGGCGTTCCCGAAGCTTATCTATGTGTTGGAAGAAGATAATGTGGAGGAAGGAACCCCGTATTACTATCTGACAGAACTTGCCGCAAAGTGTACGGCAAAGCGACTTGTACCGGATTACATTTCCGAGAAGAAGATGAAAGAGCTCAAAGAGGGAAACTGTTTCCCGGTAATGGGATGCAGGAGTGCCCTGAGTCCGTGGAAAGATGAGAATGGTCAATATAAATTCTACGGGCGTTTCAACCAGGGAGTTGTGACGATCAATCTTGTGGACGTAGCACTTTCTTCCGGAGGAGATATGGATAAATTCTGGAAGATTTTTGATGACAGACTGGATCTGTGCTACCGCGCTCTCATGTGCAGGCACAACAGACTGAAAGGCACGCTCTCCGATGCGGCTCCGATCCTCTGGCAGTTCGGAGCTCTTGCACGGCTGCAAAAGGGCGAGACGATCGACAAACTGCTCTACGGCGGATATTCCACAATATCTCTCGGTTATGCAGGGCTGTACGAATGTGTGAAATACATGACAGGCAAATCCCATACTGATCCGGAAGCAACACCGTTTGCACTGGATGTTATGAAGCATATGAATGATGCGTGTGACAAGTGGAAAGAGGAGACGAACATCGGATTCAGTATTTATGGATCTCCAATCGAGAGTACGACTTATAAATTTGCAAAATGCCTGCAGAAGAGATTCGGCATTGTGCCGGGCGTGACGGACAAGAGCTATATCACGAACAGCTATCATGTTCATGTAAGCGAGGAGA
>DYCJ01000245.1:0-2884 GCA_019418195.1 Clostridiales bacterium
GAGCGAATACGACCACTTCATCGCCCGGATTCAGCAGCGCTTTCAGGATAACGTTAAGCCCGCCCGCAGCTCCTACGGTCATTGTGATATTCTTTGCGGAAAACGACGTGCCGAAGCGTTTATTCAGCGACTCCGCCACGGCCTGGCGCACATCTTCATACCCCGCATTACTGTTCGTATAACCGTGCAGCACAACCGGATTTTCTTCATCGAGAAGCTCTATGATCGCCTTTTTGACCGCTTCGGGTGCAGGCACGTTCGGATTACCGAGACTGAAGTCAAACACATTTTCAGCGCCATAGATTTTTGCCAGCCTGTTCCCTTCCTCGAACATTGCACGGATCGCCGAACTGTTAGCCACCATGTTTTCCATTTTCTTAGATATCATTGATCTCACTCCGTTTCTTTTACTATTCCTTTTTCTTCGAGAAATGCCGGTCTGTAGGACAATTTCGCTTTTCTAAGTCCCTCCGCGCCGGTGTCTTCCTCCCTGTTAACATATTTATAGTCCATACATTCATGCTGTACAAACTGCTGGTTGATCATAGGATATGCACCTTCCACATCCGGAAACGCTTTTTCGATATGAACGACGAATGTGTCTTCACATAGCGGTTCTCCTACCGTAAATGCTACGATCTTGCCATCGATCTTCAGCACGCCTCCGGTCAGCTCCAGTTCTTTATAGAGCCGGAGAGAGTTGAGCGTAACGCACATCTCTGCGTTTTTCTCGGGATCATCCTCGCAGCCGTTCTGGTTTCTCCATTTGAGGGCCATCTGGAAGCAGTCCTCCACATTATCATCTGAGAGCTTCTCATAGGACCATTCCGGATAAAGGTTCTTAAACTTATTGATATGATTGCGCTTGCCATGGAGCTTTTTTCCTGCAAGTGTGGCAAGCTTCTCCGTCTCATAGATATAATCTGCGATATCCCGGTCATACTCAACCGTGAATCTGCCCGGATACCATTTCTCAAGCTGGGCGAACATCTCCGGCGTCACATTATAAAACACGAGGGGACATTCCTTTTCTCTGCAATATTCTGTCAGATAATCCACCGCCTTTTTGATATTCCCTGCTTCTCCTGCCGGGTAGGAAAAAGCCAGTCCGTTGTCATCACTTCGGAATACGAGGGCGTCTTCTATCACGGCATATTTAACTTTATAATGTCTGGACCAGAGGTATACATTCACAAACGTACGCTCACAACTCCTGCTCGGTGATTTTTCAAAGTACGATGTAATGATTTCTTTATCCTCCAGTTCCGGACGCTTAAATACTGGTTCTGTCATATATACAGCCAACCTCCTTAGTCTTCCATCTTTGCAAGTTTCGCCGTCTGGTCAGCGGCGATCAGGCTGTCGATCACTTCATCCAGGTCTCCGTTTAGGATTGAGTCCAGCTTGTGAAGGGTAAGTTTGATCCTGTGGTCTGTCACACGGCCCTGAGGGAAGTTATAAGTACGGATCTTCTCTGATCTGTCTCCTGTACCAATCTGGCTTCTTCTTGCTTCAGCCTCGGACGCCTGCTGTTTCTCCAGCTCCAGATCATACAGCTTGGACCTGAGCAGACGGAACGCCTTCTCTTTGTTCTGAAGCTGCGACTTCTCTGTCTGGCTGTAGATCACGATCCCTGTCGGGAAATGCGTCAGGCGTACCGCCGAGTCCGTTGTATTGACACACTGTCCGCCGTTCCCGGATGCACGCATAACATCGATACGGATATCTTTCTCGTCGATCACGACATCTACTTCCTCCGCTTCCGGCATGATCGCTACAGTCACGGTAGAAGTGTGGATCCTTCCTCCGCTCTCTGTCTCCGGAACCCTCTGCACACGATGCACGCCGCTCTCATACTTCAGTCTGGAATATGCACCCTGTCCCGTGATCATGAACACACATTCTTTGAAACCGCCGATCCCGTTCTCATTTAACGAGATCATCTCCGTACGCCAACCTCTGCTGTCTGCATAATGCACATACATTCTGTAGATTTCCGCCGCGAACAGGGCCGCTTCATCACCACCGGCCCCGGCACGGATTTCAACGATAACGTTCTTGTCATCATTCGGGTCTTTCGGAAGCAGCAGGATCTTCAATTCCTGCTCCAGCTCTTCAATCCGCCTCTTTGACTCGTTCAACTCTTCTTTCGCCATCTCGCGCATCTCTTCATCGTCCTCTTCTTCAAGCATGGCGAGACTGTCATCAACATTCTGTTTACAATTCTTATATTCCTGATACGCTTCAACGATAGGAGCCAGATCACTCTGCTCTTTCATCAGCTTCCGGAAGCGTGCCTGATCGTCCGCCACGCCCGGCTCCTGGAGCTCTCCCATCACTTCCTGATATCGAATCAGCAAATCATCTAATCTGTCAAACATTTCTCATACGTCCTTTTCTAGAATTCTTACATAAACTACATTAACTAATATATCGTCCATACACGACACGGTCAAGCCCCGCCAGATCCTTTTTCACACGGACATCTGAAAAGCCCTGCGTGCGCATCATCCCGGTCACATCGCAGGCCTGATCATATCCGATCTCAAAGATCAGATATCCTCCGTCTTCCAGATAGAACGGGCTCTGTTCGATGATCTTCCGGTAAAAATACAGGCCGTCCTCTCTTCCGTCCAGTGCCCCGGCCGGATCGTACAGCCTGACTTCATCCTGAAGTCCTGCGATCTCCGCGCTCCTAATATATGGCGGATTGGAGAGGATCATCGTAAACTTCCCCTCGATCTTTTCAAACAGGTCGCTCTCGATAAATCCGGCTGTCATGCCAAGCCGCCTTGCATTCTCTGAGGCAACGTTCAGGGCTTTCGCCGAAATATCACTTCCAATTCCCTCTGTCCTGCATTTTGCATAGTGGAGCATGCTCAGC
>DYCJ01000245.1:2894-3433 GCA_019418195.1 Clostridiales bacterium
GGCTGTCTCCACAAGAGTCTCCGTGTCCTGCCTCGGAATAAGGACATCACTATTCACATGAAAAGTCAGGCCCATGAATTCCTGCTCGCCGGTAATATGCTGCAGGGGAATGCGCCTGCTGCGTGCCTCAATGCATCTGTCATATTCTGCTTTCCGGCTCTCTGTCATTTCCCGGTCAGGATCCGCATAATAAGAAGCCCGGTCGATCCCGGTCACGTACTCAAGAAGGTACCACGCGTCAAGTTCAGGTTCCGGGACCCCGGAAGCCCTGAGCCTTTCGGTCCCGTTCCGGTATGCATTCTTCAGATTCATAAGTTCTCCTTCTGCCATGTCCGCCAGTCAAAAACTTCCTCCACAGCGCGGATACCCACTTCGATCATACTGTCGTCCGGCTCTTTCGTCGTCATATTCTGGACCCACATTCCCGGACGGCTTAACAGATTAACAAATACATTGTCACTGTTTCCGGCAAGCCGGATGATTTCATAAGAAACACCTGCGATAAACGGAAACAGGGCAATCCTGATCAGGATACGCGC
>DYCJ01000246.1 GCA_019418195.1 Clostridiales bacterium
ATCATGCTGCGCAGCATGCAGCGAGTCGTAAAAAATATGAAAGAGAGACACATTCTGGAACGGTACATGGCTGAAAATAAAAGCCTGAACGGATTGGAGACCGAAATCCTGTCTGTATATAAGATGCGGCCGGTCCGCCTCGGATTCAAGGCTGTATGCCGGGTAAAATACCGGAATGGCCGGATCGGAAAGAAAAAATATCTGCTGGTCAGAGGATATGAAAATGAGGCAGAATTAATTTTGGACTTTGAAAGAAGGCTGTGCAGGAGCCTTGAGAAATAAAAAAGGCAATTTATATTAAGGGGGATAAACAATGAAGTTATTATTTAAACAAAGATTTTTTTCGTGGCTGGACAGCTATGACATTTATGACGAATATGAAAATACGGTCTATGTAGTAAAGGGCCAGCTGTCATGGGGACATTGCCTCAAGATATTTGATACCCACGACCGGGAGCTGGGAATGGTGAAGGAGCGTGTGTTTACATTTCTCCCAATGTTTGAAGTGTATGAGGGAAATCAGATGATCGGATCTATCAGTAAAGAGCTGACTTTTCTGAAGCCGCGCTATAATATTGATTTTAACGGATGGCATATCGAAGGGGACTGGACGGAGTGGAATTATTCTATTACGGATGGCGCAGGGAGAACGATAGCGGTGATATCCAAGGAGCTTTTTCATATGACAGACACATATGTTCTGGATATCGTAAATCCACAAGATGCGCTGCATGTGCTGATGTTTACACTGGCGATTGATGCGGAAAAATGTTCGAGACAATAAGGAAGAAATGGGGATGACTGCCGTATTTTAGGAGAGGAAATTAAAATGATCGAAGTAGAAGTAAAGCTGCCGGTCGCAGATCTTGCCGGGACCAGGACGGAGCTTTTAAAGAACGGTTTTAAAGAGAATGCGTTTATTGAAGAACGAGATACATACTTTGACAATCAGCATGGAGATATAAGAGCGAATGGTGAGGCGCTGCGGGTGCGTGAAACGACAGATCATCTGACAGGCAAGAAGCGTGCGCAGATTAATTTCAAAGGGAAGAAACTGGATACACGTACAATGACCCGGGAAGAGCTGGAAACAGGTGTGGAGGATGGAGAAATCTGTCGAAATATTCTGCAGGCGATCGGATATGCCCCGGCAGCTCTGGAAGTGGTCAAGGACAGGACAATGCTGCAGAAAGGGAACGTAACCGCCTGTCTGGACAAGGTACATGGCCTTGGAGAATTTCTGGAACTGGAGATTCTGGCTGACAGCGAAGAACAGAAAGGTATCGCACTTGGACGGATAGAAAATATTCTGAACAACCTCGGATATCAGATTTCGGATACCGTGCGTACGTCTTATTTATCTATGCTTCATAAAAGGTAAGGTTGTTTTTCATAAACATTCTGAACCCGGCATCAATCGGGCTTCCCCAAACTCCCGCCGCTTTCATATAGTATAAAGCACGCTAAACTAATAAGGTATACACAAATATGAAAGAGTATGTTACTTCATCATTAGAAACACATTTATTTTTCGGGAGGATCATGAAGGAGCATGCATTGTTCCTTCAGGCGGGGTTCCCGGCGGGGGAGACAGCATACAGAAGCAGGGCTGACAAAGATACCGATTGATTTCCGGATCACGCAGGCAGAGAAGAGACTGCGGGCAGGCTGTGCGAAATGTATGAGCGATGAGATGGCAGACAGGATGGGATGGCAGATGCGCCGGCTGAATCAGCGTGTACTGCAGCTGCTGAACGGCCTGATCATGTTTAAAAAGCAGATATTGCATGAGGTTACTTTGTGCAGGTTATACACGGCCAATTATCCTCTGCTGGTCGAGCATATCATCCGGGAGGCAGAATTATATCGGCAGATTATCACAATGTTAGAGGAAGGCAAATGTTCTTCTCGGGAAAATATCGCTGAGACGGAGCGCTTCTGGAATCAGATCATGATGGAGCACGCGCTGTTTATACGCGGCCTGCTTGACCCGACCGAAGATGAACTCATAGAAACGGCAGATACATTTGCCGGAGATTACAGCAGGCTGCTGAAGGAAGCAAGACAGCAGGATTGCAGGGCTATGAATGCTTTGACAAGGAAAACGATAGAAACTACAGAACGATATCGTGATTTCAAAGCAGCAGGGACAAAAGGGATCACAGGATGCGATATACGTTCTATCATCCTTCCACTGCTGGCGGATCACGTTCTCCGGGAGGCGAACCATTATCTCCGGCTCCTGAAACAGGAAGAGGTATAAAACATGCAACTGTGTCAATATCCCTGCCAAAACAAAATTCGTCGTTTTACTCTGGAGGCTATACAGATTCCTATTGTATATAATCAGTACGGGGATTATGATCCAAACGGACTTTTATACGTACTGGAACAGGACTCGCAGAGAATACAACGGCTGCAACCGCTGTTTTGAAACGGATGAGGAGCGTGACGGCTGTGAACAGTGCAGCGATTGTTCAAAATGTCTGGAAATAGATAAGCAGTGCGAAAATGTCAGAGTTTTTGAGAGCGCTCTCGTACAGGCAAAACTCACGTACAACCGGTATGGCTGGCACGATCCGGAGGGACGTTTCTTTGTCTTAAAGGAAGAGCTGGAGCGCTGGGGCGGACTGGAATCTTATATCGGCATGGTGGAGGAAGAGAAGATTCGGGTAGAGCCTCTTGTGATACGTGCAAATGCGGGAGACTGTATTGAACTGCGCACAACGAACCTGCTTCCGGAATACCTGGAAGCAAATGCGTTCCAGCTCAGGACCAGAACGGACATTGTGGGACATCATGTGCACCTGGTCAAGTTTGACACGATCACATCCGACGGGGCGGCAAACGGCTGGAACAATATAGCGGGAGCCAGGAAATATGAAACTCTGGTGGAACGCTTTTTTGCAGATGAAGAGTTGCGGACCGTATTTTTCCATGATCATCTGTTCGCAAATGCACATCAGTTCCACGGTGTGTTCGGTGCGCTGGTAATCGAGGAGGCGGGTGCGACTTTTCATGATATACGAAGCGGGGAAGAACTGCGGTTTGGGACGAAAGCAGTGATCCGGAGAAGAGACGGAACATCGTTCCGGGAATTTGCCCTTTTTGTCCATGACTTTGCAAATCTGTTTGATAAGGACGGAAACCCGCTGAATCCGCCGGCTGTTCCCGGAGGTCATGATGATCCGGCTGATAGACGGGGCGCATGAGGAGCAGCATGTATTCAATATAACAGGGATGTCGTGGCGAAAGGAGCCGGCGGATGAACGGTGGCCGCTTGCGGCTTCACAGACGACCGGCGTTTCGGAGGCATTTAATATTAATATCAAAGAGGCATATCAGCCAGGAGATTACCTGTATTATTTCGGCGGGATTGATGATGCCTGGCTGGGGCTCTGGGGGATAATCCGGGCTTATGACAGATATC
>DYCJ01000247.1:0-2264 GCA_019418195.1 Clostridiales bacterium
CACAGATGAGACAGGAACGTATTGATGCTAGTCAGATGGAATTATTAGAAAAAGTAGTATCGATCAAACGTGTTACCAAAGTTGTTAAAGGTGGTCGTAACTTCCGTTTTACAGCTTTAGTTGTTGTCGGTGACGGCAACGGCCATGTTGGTGCAGGTTTGGGAAAAGCTACTGAGATCCCGGAAGCAATCCGCAAGGGTAAAGAGGACGCTATGAAGAAAATGATCGCAGTATCACTTGACAACAATGCAAGTGTTATCCATGATGTGATCGGAAAATTCGGAAGTGCATCCGTACTCCTTAAGAATGCTCCGGATGGTACCGGTGTGATCGCCGGAGGTCCGGCACGTGCCGTGATCGAGATGGCGGGAATTAAGAATATCCGTACAAAATCTCTCGGATCAAATAACAAACAGAATGTTGTACTTGCTACGATCGAAGGCCTTAAGAATACAAAGGCTCCGGAGGATGTTGCAAGACTTCGTGGAAAATCTATCGAAGAGATCATGGGCTAAGCAGGCAGATTCTGTTACAATATAGTCAGATCTGTCATATAAGGAGGTAAGATTGAAATGGCAAACTTGAAAGTTACGTTAGTAAAGTCTACAATCGGCGCCATACCAAAGCATAAAAAGACAGTTGAGGCTCTTGGTCTCAAGAAGACAGGCAGAACAGTCGTACTGCCGGACAATGCAGCTACCAGAGGTATGGTACAGCAGGTTAGACATTTAGTGAAGGTTGAAGAAGAGGCATAAAAAGATAAGGAGGTAACGTCATGGACTTATCAAACTTAAGACCGGCAGACGGTTCTAAACAGAGTGATAATTTCAGAAGAGGCCGCGGACATGGTTCAGGAAACGGCAAGACAGCCGGCAAAGGCCACAAAGGACAGAAAGCCCGTTCAGGTGCAACAAGACCTGGATTTGAAGGTGGTCAGATGCCTTTATACAGAAGGATACCGAAGAGAGGTTTCACAAACAGAAACTCTAAGACGATCGTTGCGATCAATCTGGGCGCACTTGAGAGATTTGAGGATGGCGCTACAGTATCTGTTGAGACACTGATCGAAAGCGGTATCGTGAAAAACCCGAGAGACGGGGTTAAAATTCTTGGAAATGGAGAGTTAACTAAGAAGCTTACAGTTCAGGCTAATGCATTCAGTGCAGCGGCTGCTGAGAAGATTGAAGCACTTGGTGGAAAAGCAGAGGTGATCTAATGCTTAAAACAGTACGTAGAGCATTTCAGATAGAGGACATCAGAAAACGTATTTTCTATACATTTGCAATGCTTATCGTTGTGAGGCTTGGATCACAGCTCCCGACACCAGGAGTGGATCCAACTTTCATTCAGGAATTTTTTGAACAGCAGACCGGTGACGCATTCAATTTCTTTGAAGCGTTCACCGGCGGTTCCTTTACAAACTTTTCTGTATTCGCACTGAGTATTACGCCGTATATTACATCTTCCATCATTATGCAGCTCCTTACGATTGCTATTCCGAAACTTGAGGAAATGCAGAAAGAGGGAGAAGAAGGAAGGAAGAAGATCGCGGCTATTACCAGATATGTGACGGTAGGGCTCGCATTGATCGAATCCACGGCCCTGGCAGTAGGTCTTGGCCGTCAGGGGCTACTTGAGAATTACAGTTTTGTCGACTGCGCAATTGTTGTATGTACACTGACAGCGGGAAGTGCATTCCTGATGTGGATCGGTGAGCGTATTACGGAAAACGGAGTTGGAAACGGTATCTCGATCGTGCTCCTGATCAATATCCTTTCCCGTCTGCCACAGGACTTTACGACACTGTACACACAGTTTGTTGCTGACAAAAAGCTGGCGCAGGCATGCCTTGCAGCTCTGATCATCCTGGCAGTTATACTTGCTGTCGTGATCTTCGTTGTTATACTTCAGAGCGGCGAGAGAAGGATTGCAGTCCAGTATTCCAAAAAAGTACAAGGCAGAAAGATGTATGGCGGCCAGTCAACACATATCCCGCTCCGTGTAAATACAGCCGGAGTTATCCCGGTCATCTTTGCATCGTCACTGATGCAGACGCCGATCGTTATTGCACAGTTTGTAGGAGCTGGCAATGGTACAGGAATCGGAAGCCAGATACTTGCGGGTATGAACTCCAATAACTGGTGCGATCCGGAACATCCGGTCTATTCGATCGGACTTGTGATTTATATTCTGCTCACTATCTTCTTTGCATATTTCTATACGTCGATTACATTCAATCCGCTGGAAATTGCAAACAATATGAA